>JBKCES010000261.1:0-10981 GCA_046304295.1 Cyanobacteriota bacterium
CCACCCCTCGTAAAAGCCTGTTCTGCGCCTGATTTTACCCCATAGTAACGCCCCCTCCAACACAGAAAACACGCCGACCCAACCGAAGGTAAAATTTGTTCCCCTCAACGTCGAACAGGTCAGAAAGGAAACGAAACAATATATTCAAGCCCGCCAGAAGACCGTTAAGAGTCAGTCAACTTCCCCAAAAGAGGCGAAATGAACAGACATCAGATGACAGATTTCAGATTTCAGGCGTTGTTTTGCGTACTATAGAGGGAGTAAATGCCATGAACTTCCGCCCGCCTTGGTATCTCCGCAACGGTTTTTTAATGACCCTCCACACCGCCTGGGGAGCGCCGTCGGCAGCGTGGAAACTGTTGCGCTCTCAGGAACCGGTTTATCAGGAGCATATCTTTACCGGCGCCGGGGGGGTTCCCCTTTACGGGCGTTACGCCCTGCCCCCGAACCCCAGGGGAACCTGGGTAATGACCTACGGCATTACGGGGGATTTGGATAATCAATGGTTTTTGCGCCTCTGGGCTAAACGAGCCTATGAACGAGGCTACGGCGTGTTGATCTTTGACTGGCGGGGCCATGGCAAAACGGCGGAACTGTCCCCCACTCTCACCTCCGATGGTCTCTACGAAGGGGAAGACTTTTGTCGTCTAGCGGCCCAGGCCAAAGCACTTGGTTTTCCGGCGCCGTTTTGGTTCGGGGGCTATTCCCTCGGCGGACAGTTGGCGCTCTGGGGCATCGCTAAGGGCCAAAGCCTAGCTGAATGGGCGCCGTCCCTGGGGTTAACTCCCGCGGAGATTGCGGGCGGAGCGGTAATTTGTCCCAGTTTGGAGTCGGAGCGTTCCCTCCGCTATCTCATGGCTCATCCCCTGGGGCGCTATTTTGAAAAGGCCATCGCCGCTAACTTGAAACAATTGGCGCTTCGTCTGTACCAGTGCCATCCCGGCGCTTTTGATTTAGAGATTATTCAACAAGCCGACAGCATTTGGGCCTTTGACGAGGGCTTGGTGATCAAACCCTTGGGATTCAAAACCGTGAGCGAGTATTACCAAGCCAGCAGCGCCCTGCCCCTTTTGCCCCGGCTTAAGAAACCCACCTATTTGCTTTACGCCGAGGACGACCGGCTCTTTGACCCGTCTTTAATCCCGGAACTCCGGGCCATCGCCCAGGACAATCCCTTCCTAGACCTCTGTTTAACCCCCAGGGGCGGCCATGTGGGTTACTACAACAGCCTTCAGGGACAGCGTTGGGCGCAAGATCCCGATCCCTGGTGGGCTATTCACCGGGCTTTAGACTGGGTCGAGGCGCAAAGCCCGAATCTAACATTCTCTGAGATCACCTTGGCGCAAAGGTAAAATCAAAGTTTCCTTATACACCCTAGCCTTGGAAAGGGGGGCCCCAATCGAACCCTGTTCATGATTCACTTAGGCCTGCTATAACAGCGAAAAAGACCTCCGTTAGGAGAACCGGATTCAACTCTGGAAGCTGATCACTGTCATCTGATAACTGATACCTGTTCCCCATGTCTTCTCCTCAGTGGCAGATTCTTCCAACCCCGGCCATTCCCCCTCAGTATTTAAAGACACTACGAACTCTAGCGCCGACCGCGGATCGCTTTGGCGCTCAACTCCTCTGGCAAAGAGGTATCCGAGAGGCGGAGCAATTGCGGCGCTTTCTAAACTCCGACGCCTACGAACCCGCGCCGCCCTCGGCCTTTGGCCCGGAGATGGAGCAAGCAGTCACCCGATTGCTAGCGGCGCGGGAAAATCAGGAGCGGGTGACAATCTGGGGCGACTTCGACGCCGACGGCATCACGGCCACTAGCGTCCTCTGGGAAGGATTGGGCCAATTTATCGATCCTCAAAAACGTCTCAACTACTACATCCCCAACCGCCTCAAGGAGTCCCACGGCTTAAACCTGCCCCAACTGGAGCGGTTGGCGGCGGCGGGAACGGCGCTGATTGTCACCTGCGACACGGGCAGTACTAACTTAAAAGAAATTGCTGGGGCCAAGGAACTGGGGATAGACCTAATCATCACCGACCACCATACCCTGCCCCCGGAGCGCCCCGACGTCGTCGCTATTCTGAATTCCCGCTACTTTACCCCGGAGCATCCCCTGTCCTGTCTCTCCGGGGTGGCGGTGGCCTATAAGTTAGTGGAAGGACTATACCAAGCGGCGCCGAAGATACCCCAGCGCCCCCCAGAGGACTTACTGGATTTAGTCGCCATTGGCCTCATCGCCGATCTCGTGGAACTGAAGGGCGATTGCCGTTACCTCGCCCAACGGGGCATCCGGCGCCTAGGGGAGCAACGTCAGCGGCGAAGCCGTCCAGGGGTGGCTTTACTCTTGGAATATTGTCAAAAGAGCGGCGACCGTCCCACGGATATTTCCTTTGGCATCGGCCCCCGCCTCAACGCCATTAGCCGCGTCCAAGGGGACGCCCGCTTTGGGGTGGAATTGCTCACCAGCCGAGACGAAGCCCGGTGCCAAGTGTTAGCGACAGAAACAGAGTTAGCCAACAGCCGCCGCAAGGAACTACAGGAAACCTTGGTCGCTCAAGCCGAAAAGCAAGTAGAAAGCCTAGATTTATCGACCACCGGCGTCATTGTCTTGGAAGATCCCCAATGGCCTGCGGGAATCTTGGGACTGGTGGCCAGTCGTCTGGCGGACAACTACGGACGCCCGACTATTCTATTGAGCAGTCAGCCCCTAGAGGGAGAAGAGGGAGAGCGCCTGGCGAGGGGGTCGGCCCGTTCCGCTCAGGGTGTAAACCTTTATGACCTGATCCAATCCCAGGCTTCTTGGTTGACCAGTTTTGGCGGCCATCCTTTGGCGGCGGGGTTGAGTTTGCCCCTGACTCATTTACCCTTTTTTCGAGAGGCTATCAATCAACGCTTTTGGCAGGACTACGGTGGCCTCCCCCTGGGTCGGGAATTAACCGCGGACCTAACCGTTACCGTAGCAGATCTGGGCTACGACCTCTTTCAGCAGTTGAAACTTCTGGAACCCTGCGGCATGGGCAATCCGGTTCCTAAATTATTGGTGGAAAACTGCTATTTCCGGCGGGGTCGTTGGGATAAGATTAAAGACCTAAAGAAAAAAGAAGTTAATTATAAATTTACTCGTTTCTATCTTCAAGACCCCCAAAACCGCGCCGAATTTCCCGGGCTTTGGTGGGGCCATGACAGTTGGGAATTGCCCCAAAACGTCCTCTGTCGGGCGCTGGTGGAATTAACCTATAACACCTGGTCAAAAACCTATGAAGCCACCCTCATCGACCTCCACACCCTCGACGCTCCGGCGCTCGCGCTCCCCACAGCCGCCGACATTATCGACCAGCGCCGTCAAGGGAACCCAATAGGCTCTGGCTACGCCTTAGAAACCTGTCCTTTAAATTGGGGAGAACTGCGTCAAGCTTACCAACGGGCCCAAAGCACCGGGCAACCCCTGATTTTGGCCTACCAATTTGACCCGGCGCCGCTATCGACCCGTTTAGAAACTCTAGGGCAACTCTGGCGCCAAGGTCGCGTGGAGTCAGCCATTCTGCAACAGCGCCTGGGTGTTAAACCCCCCACTGCGGAGCGTATCCTGGAAATCCTCGGCTTCCTCAAACCTCAACCTTCACTACCGACGGAGATTGAGGCCCTGCTTTTGGAGGAAGACTTCCAACGGCGCTATTTCGTTGAAGCGCCCCAAGAGTTAATCCAAGAACGGCTTCAGGGAAGGGGGAACACTGCTCTTCGTTCGTGATAGCTTCCTTTGACTTAAGTTTTAACTTCACCAAAACTGTTCAAAAATCAATATAGCGGGACTAAGTGAATCATGAACAGGCTCCGGTTAGCTCCCCCCTTTCCAAGAGGGGTTGGGGGGGATCATCACTTGATTGCGTTCACCACCCATTTAGGCCTGCTATAATCCGGGTTAATATAGCAACTAATCCACAAATTAGGAGGTAGTTACCTGTAAAGCTTACAAGTAAATATAAGAGCTTGGTGAACTTGTAGATAGTTAAAATTTATTTCTATTCTTTTTCGGACAAATTAACTGAACTAAGATATTCTTCAAGTAGTTGATTGATCTGCGGCATGGCCCTTTCATAGCTTTCTTGTGTTCTTCGAGGTGGACGGCGGTGATGGGCTATACAGTTACGCATTTTTTCAATTGGGCCTATTTTGTCTTTAAGACTCGCCAAGAAATTAGCGTCATCATGATCTTGAATCGGTTTTCGATTAATTTCTGCCTGAAATTCTTCGTATCGAACAAAGTTACGAATATTTTCTAATAACTCACTAATTTTAGGTTCAGGACGTTGGTTTAGGTTGATATATTGGCTAAAGAGTAAATGAAAAAACTGATTTTCAAGAGCGCCTTTCATGTCCTGATCGGTTAACTTCTCTTTTCCGGCTGGTTTTTCTTTCTCTTCTCTGAGGAGATTGTAAGGCCCGACTCCACTATAGGCATTCAAGTAAATTAGCGTTAGAACCCGTCTAAGTTTCATTTCAATGGCGAAAATTTCTGCTGACCATTGGGCTAGTTCTGCTTGCAATAGGGGATCTTCAAATTTGACGATATGAGAGATTGGATCAGGGGTTTCAGTTAAGGCTTGGGCAAATTCTTCGACTACTGTTTGAGCTTGCTCTGTTTCTTCGGGTAGGTCTAGGGTAAAGCCTAGAATGATCGTTTGTGTGATATTGTCGTCGTCATTTGTTGGTTGGTTTGCGATCCGTTGAGTTTGTAAACTAATCATTTGCTGGACTGTATCAGGCTCAAATTCGTCATAGTTGTCTTGTAGGGAAGTGGTCAATGTATCTATTAGAATTTCCCTGATATTGGTGTCGGGACTGTTCTGATAAACGATCACAAACTCAAAAATCACAATCAGCTATCTCCCAGTAGTTGATCTTCAAACCATTGTTTGGCGGCTTGCCAGCCTGTTTCCGCTTCAGAGCGTAGGCGTTGGGCTTCAGAGCGGCGGTGCTGTATTTCAGCAACAATTTTTTCTTGTATTTTAGGCGTAGGAATGGGAATTAAAAGATTAGTGACATCATCGTTAGTTAACCTTGGGTGAGTATTCCCTGTCATCATGTGTATAGTCTGAGCAAGTATTAAGCGGCTTCTTAAAATAACAGATAAATATTGAGGGAGAATAAAATTTTTGTCATAAATTCTTAAGACGTGAAACTCAGGAGAGCAACAGCCATCCATTTCAGCGCAATACACCTTATTTAGATAGGGTCTTAATCTAGCAAAGAGAACATCATCAGTTTTGAATGTAAAACAATCTCCTTTAGCCATATCATCAACATTGACGAGTTCTCCTGTATTGCTTTGCACATGAGCCAGCCCTAAATAATTTTCCGCAGGTTTTTTAATCTTGTTGCGTACAAAATCTACAATACTTTCAAGCTTTTCGCAGTTGAGTGCTTTTGTAGCAGTAATCATCGCCCGTAAGGCTAAGAGCCTTTCAGGGTGAAAGTAATCTGAATTTAATCGTCCTTGTAATCGAACATCTTGCAAACTAGTTGCAAATACTTTTCGCTCATCTTTAACCGGTGGTTCCAGTCCTAGAATATTTAATAGATAATCATCAAGACTAGAGAGAAGAGAATCAGCTTCTGCTATTTTTTGTTTTCGCTGCGATCGCGCCTCATCCATAGTATCAACTATCTTAATCTGTTTTTCTACTGGAGGACAAATAACAGGTAAGTTGTATAGAGTTCCTTGATCAATAGTTGCCATAGTTGTAACTACAGATTTTGCTCTTATGTACGCAACTCCGAAATAAGATCTTGCAAAGTAATTAAGAAAAGAAGGCAGAATTTTTTGGCTGTTAACTCTAGCCCGAATTAGATGACATTCAAAAACCGCAGGCTCATTTAACTTTTCTAATAAGCAAGACCAGCCCACTCCTTCTGGCTTTAATGATGAACGACAGAAAAATATATCACCTTCTTTAGCTTTAAATCGATTATTTTCTTCTGAAGTAGTCTTAATTCTTTCAAGAGTCTCTTCAAGAATAACCTCATCGCAATATAGATCCCATACATTGACTAGCAAAGTACCTTCACCATAACAATCTTTTTTCTTAAAAATTCCATTTAGCAAATTTTCCGACACAAGCTGAGATAGATCACGAATTGGAAACTTTGCTTTATTTATTAATAAAGGACGTTCAAAAGTTTCAAATTTAGCACTTAAAACACCAAAACTTTTACTCATTTTGCCCTGTTCAATGGCGAAAGCTATAGAACTATTAACACGAACAGGGCTTAGACGAAAAAAGGTGAAGGATCTCTTTGAAACTCTCGCCACTTAGCGACTAAACCTGTATCAGGAATAATCTCGCGATAACGTTCACTCCAGCCTGATTCCTTGGGATTAGACCTATTCCATTCAAAATAAACCCGATAGTCAAATAAATCGCAACTATGGCGCTCAATCTTTTCCCGTTCTGGCGTTTCACTCTCCACCGTGACATTAAACGTCTTCCGTCCCGTCGCATCGTAGCCAATATTTTCCGCCAACGCCATAAAAATCGGCTGATCATCCGACACAACCTCACCATCACCCAACTTTCTCAGAAAAACAATACTCGCTTTTACACCCGCATCATAATAAGCAAAAGCAAACTGAGGCAAGCTCACCACCGCCAAAATTTGGAAATGGGAAAGCATCCAATCCCTTACCCCTTGCAAAGAAGAATTGGTTAAAATTCCGTCAGGTAAAACAATCGCCGCCCGTCCTTCCTTCGGCTTAAGGTACGAATGGATACGCTCAATAAACAGGACTTCCGTTTTGATACTTGTCCTTTCCTTAACTGCCTTTGCGCCCCGTTTAGGATTACGCCCACCTTGAGTCGATTCATCCAAGTCTGTATCCGTTGTCACCTTATTTAGATAATAACGTAAATCGAATTGTTCCAAATAACCATCACCTTTTTCCGTTTTTTTAACCACCGATCCAAAAGGCGGATTCGTCAAAACCAAATCAAACTTATTTGGAGATAGTTGAGGCTTAATATCCTCTAACTCCCTCAAAAAGTTAAGAGCATCTGCTTCAACTATATTTGTATGACCATCACGATGGATTATCATATTCATTCTAGCTACTGTAGCTAGTTTTTCAGCTATTTCAATGCCAAACAAATTGTGTCTGGCAAAGTCTAGCCAATAATCTTTATGATTTTCTCGCTGATCTGGATCGGTTTTATACCTAGGGTACCGAAGATCAGCTTTATGACGAATGTGAGCAAGTGTATAAAGAAGAAATCCAGCAGAACCGCAAGCAGGATCAAGAACGAGTTGCTTATGATCTGGATCTAAGATCTCTACACAAAAAGCAATTAATTCACGAGGTGTAAAATATTGTCCAAAATCTCCCTTAAAAAAACTACCCATGAACTCTTCAAACGCCACGCCAGTTGTATCAAGTTCTGTACGATAAAGGGAAAGTGCCTCAAGATGTTCAACAACGCGAGCAATGACAGGAGAATCTACTTTAATATCATCCTTCAAAACCCCAGATTCGCGTTTTTGTTCACTTGCGTAAATGTCCTTAATTCGTTTTGCGAGATCGATGCTACTTTCACCGTCTCGTCTCTGAAAGGCATAATGCTCGCCGTCAAGGCGATCTTTATTAGTTTCATCTCTATATTTAACAAAAACGATCTTACAAAACTCTTCAAAGGCTTCAATCGGGCTACGGCGCCCACCTTCCCAAAGCGTCTGATGACATTTGCGAATCGCGGAACGTAGCTCTTCACGGGGAACCGCCTTTAGGTCTTGTCCCTGCTTATTCTTATAAAATCTCCATTCAGGCGGCTTACCAAACCGTTTAGGAATATCCGTTAAATGGTTACGCTCTCGCTCCAATGGCGGATAATCATCAAAGCGCAATAAACGACGGGTTAACCCTGCAATTGACCCGCAAAAAAGCGCTCCTAAATTACCGCGATTTCCACAAGCCTGCTCAATAGACTGGGCAAATTCAGCATCGCTAATATCTGATCGCTTAATTTCAAAGACAAAATAAGGATCTTTGTGTTCTCGATCCCTGTAAATTACTAGATCCGCTAAATCATTAGGAGTTCGTCGGGGTACTTTCACCTCAAACCGGATCAATTTAGGATCATACTCATACTTATAAATTAACTCCGCCCAAAACTCAGCCCTAACTTTCTCTTCAGGATCAGACCAACGCTCCGAATGATCGGCGGCAAGGTAATAAATACGCTCTTTTTTTCCTTCGCCTTTAATCTCTGCGTGTCCGTCTTCGATAGCCTGTTCTAAATAAGTTTTAGGGATTTCAGTTGACATTCTTGTTAATTACCCAGTTTTAGCGCATCTATTTTTTGGAAACTAGTTAAAATGATTTTGCTTTTGGTTAGATCAGCCTTTATTTGTGGATTTTCGCCATCTTAGCGCTGATTTCCCCACCTCGACACAATTCTGTAACAAATCTTTACCGATCCCATGCTAGGTCTTTTAAACTATAAAGATTCAGGTTTTTCAAAAACCTCTACCAAGCTGCGATCCTTCTCTAGATAGAGGCGGAAGTTGACTAGACTGAAAGCACAGAGACCTCACCCCTAGGCCTGGTGAGGCAGTCAATCCTCTTGAACTTTTGTCGCCAGCGCCGTGTTGAAAAATTTCCTTTCCCTCTTTCTCCAGTCTCCCTGTCCCCTCTGCCAGCGCCGGACTCAGGACTGGCTCTGTTCCTATTGTTTAAGCCAACTCCTCAGCTATAAACACAATCGCCCCCATCAGCTTTGGAGCGGCGCCCTGCCCCGGTTCATTTGGGGCTACTACGACGGCAAATTAAAACAAATCATTGCGGCGTTGAAATTTGAGAAACGCCCGGAGTTGGGGATAGAGCTAGGGTTACTCCTAGGAGAAGCCTGGCTACAAGCGCCGATGGGAAAACTGCGTCCCTTAGTGGTGCCCATCCCCCTCCATCCCGACAAGTTAAAAGAACGAGGGTTTAATCAAGCGGAACTCCTCGCCCAGGGCTTTTGTCGCCTAACCCGCTACCCCCTCCATCCTCAGGGACTCCTACGGGTCAAAAATACGGCGGCGCTCTTTGCCCTCGATCCCCAGGCTCGCCGGGAAACCCTGAAGGACGCGCTGGCGCTGGGGCCGAGTTTAGCGAAAGTCAATCAACCTGTTTTACTGCTGGACGATATCCTCACCACCGGCGCCACGGCTGAGGAAGCCCAGAAAGTCTTGAAGCAAAACGGTAAATCTGTCTTAGGAATAGCGGCGCTGGCCTCCTCCCTTGCGCTCCGACCGTGACGGCGCCGAAGAAATCTGGGGAGAGCCGTTGGCAAAGCGCCGACTCATATCTTGAAAGAGATCCCGCCGTAGATAGGGGTATTCGCCAACCCAGAGATTTAACTGAGGTAGGTATAAATCGCTCACCTTGGCGATGCGATCCAGATCCGCCTGTTGGGAAAGGAGAAGCAACTCCGCCGTTTGCCCCGGCGCGATGGCCTTGTAGAGCCGTTTCACCGGCGCTTGGATGGTGAGATTAAAGCCCTCCTCGTCCCCCACCTCCACATTGACCCGGCGCTCGCAATTTTCGATGATCACTAATTCTCCGTACTCGTTGGCTCGCTGTTCTTCGTTAATTAACTCTTCAGTAATATAGACATCTAAAACTTGCCCCCGCCAAAAGCCGCCGTAGGCGTAGCGCCGGTATTGGGCGTTGCGGAGGCTGGCCACATAAATCGGCGCCCAAAACCAATAGAGACCGCCGACGATATAGCAAATCAGTTCAATGCCCTGGGCGCCGTGGCCAAAGACCAAACTCACCACCCAAATCGAAACGATGATCAGCAGGGAAATCAAGAGGCGCTGGAGTAGCTCCCGAGATTTGCCCCAAACGTAGCGGTACTGGGACGCCGTGGCGATACGGGGAATCAGTTGGTCGAGAGCGCCGGGGGTGAGGGGAATGAGCATGGCAAAGTGATTATTTTGAACTATCTTCCCCCTTGCAAAGGGGGGTTAGGGGGGATCAAACTGAGGTATAGCCCTTCGGCTATGCTCAGGGCACGAGGGCTGAGCGTAG
This sequence comes from Cyanobacteriota bacterium, assembly GCA_046304295.1. Taxonomy (GTDB): domain Bacteria; phylum Cyanobacteriota; class Cyanobacteriia; order Cyanobacteriales; family Microcystaceae; genus Synechocystis. The sequence continues at coordinate 10,067 of JBKCES010000261.1, forward strand.
CCGTGTCACACTGAGCTTGCCGTACCCGAAGGTCTAGTGAAGCCCGTATCTCAGCCAGTCGCCGCTATATTTATTTTTTCTGAGTCCTAACGTCCAGATTACTGAAAAACATGCCCTGAGTTGAGACTATCACCAAGGAAGCGGCGCGCCGTCCCAGGAGAAAAAAGAACCGCTATCTTCCGGGCCGAGAGACTTCAGGACATTGATTAACTGACTCACCGTCCGGTCAATGGAAAATAATTTCTCCGGGGGCACATTTTTTTGAAAGGGACGAGATAAACTCGTATCTGTAGTGCCAGGGTGGAGCAAAACGAGAGTCGCTTGCGGCGCCGAGCGCCGATATTCAAGAGCGGCGGTTTTAATGAACATATTTAACGCCGCTTTAGAGGCCCGATAGCCATACCAGCCCCCCAGTTGGTTGTCCCCAATACTGCCCACCTTAGCGGAAAGGAAGGCGAAAAAGCTGGGGTCGGGGTGACGGAAATGGGGTAACAGCGCCTGGGCCAGTAGAACCGGGCCAATGCTATTGACGGCAAAATAGGTCTGGAGATGCTCCGCCCGCAGTTGCCGCAGATTTTTTTCCGGTTGTAGGGTCTCGTTTTGCAATAGTCCGACGCAGTTAACGGCGCCGTCAAGATAGGGCGGGAGAGCGGCGCTTAACTGGGCGATACTTGCTGGCTCGGCGATATCCAAGGGGAGTAAATGAAGGCGTCCGGGATACTGAGTTTGTAAGTCTTCCAAGGGCTGGGAACGGCGCCGGTAGGTGCCCCAAACCACGGCGCCGGGATACTGACTCAACCAATAGCGAGTAAAACCGCCGCCAATGCCGCCGGAGGCGCCGATAATGAGAAAATGGGACTGGGGCAGAGCCGCCCAGGCATTGGCAAGGGAAGACATGAGAGCGGGATTGAAAAC
>JBKCES010000262.1:0-9438 GCA_046304295.1 Cyanobacteriota bacterium
GGTGGTAGCCCATCTTTGATTGCCTGTTTTGGTGGTACAAGTCAGGCTACCTTAGATGGGCCACCTTTCGGCTAGCCCCCCTAAGTGGTGCACTTCATTTTTGAATCGGCGAACTATGTCTGAACTCCATCTCCAAAATAAATTCCTCGTTCCCTTCCTCAAAACAGAGCTAGGCTATCGAGAAGTCGCGCCCAATACCGTTACCCAATCCCTAATCATTGAAGAAGATTTACAAGAATTTATCTCCGGCGCCGCCCTCAACCAAAAACCCTACGAAACCCTGCTCAGAAAATACAACGGCGACGCCAAAAAACTCCTAACCGACCTCATCGCCCTGATCCAAGACCGGATTGCCAGCAGTCGCAATATGGCGCTGTTTATCAACGCCAACAAATCCGTCACCCTCCAGGGCGTAAAGATCCATCTCTTTTATACCGACGACAGCGTTATCCACGACAGCGACTTATTTAAGCAAAATATTTTCTCCGTCATCCAAGAACTACCCTATAAATATACCTATCAAGGCAAAAAAATCTTCTCCTTCCGTCCCGATTTAACCTTTTTTGTCAACGGCCTCTATTTAGGCTATAGCGAACTAAAAGCCAACTTCAGCAACCAGACCGCCAAGAAAAACGGCCGGGGAAAAGTGATCAAAGACTACGTTGAAGCTGTCAAAGCCTATTCTGAAAATTTTGACCAAAACGAGCGCCTGAGCGACGCCGAAAAAGAACGCCAGCGCCGAGACTTTTTGAAAATTTTTGAAAAAGCCATCCACATCACCACTACCGACATCGCCGAGACCTACGTCATCCGCGGGATGGATCAATTTTTTGACGAAATCCTCGCCACCTATCGGAGCGGAAGATTCGATCAAGAAGACTATAAAAAAAATATTTTAGACAACTTCAAGCCCTATCCCCTCCTGAAGCCCGATGCCAACAAAACAGATAAACTAAAAGAGCTTTTTGGCTTTCACTACGGTAAAAGCTACATCGAAAAAGAAATTCTCTACTACAACTTCATCGAGCGGGAAGTTTACACCTTCAACGGCCGCAAAGAACTCAAAGACGAAAAAGGACAACTGATTTGCCCCCGTCCCAAACAAAAATTCGGCGCTGATAAAATCCTGATCAAAATAGACGAATTTCTCGCCCATGAAACCGAAGACGACTACTTTATCCATCAGCTAGAACGCCAGCTTGCCCAAATTTCTCCCAGCAAACGAGATGAACTGATTGCCAAGCGCCGAGCCTACGCCAACAATAAAAACATTTATTCTCTCCTGCTCCAATACGCCGCCGGGTTTGGCAAATCCAACATCATCGGCTGGACGGCCCTGCAACTCAAAGACCTCCGCTGTGGCGGCGCTTATGTCTACGACAAAGTCATGATCGTCGTAGATCGCCTCCAACTCCGTAGCCAGATTGACGCCAAAATGCGGAACATGAACATCGAAAACTCCATGTTTATTGAAGCGCGCGATCAAAAAACTTTTCAGGAAGCCCTCGCCTCCGATCGGCGCTTGGTGATCATCAACTTGCAAAAATTCCAAGACGTGCGGAAAATCCTCGACGCCCAAACCCTCCAACGATTAGCTAATCTTCGGATTGTTTTTCTCATTGACGAGATTCACCGCTCCAATAGCGGTAGCCAACATGAAGAAATGGTCAATATCTTCGACGAGCTACAAGCGCCGTTTGACATTAACCCGCAATATAATCTCATTCGTACCAAGAAAAATCTCATTATTGGCTTTACCGCCACTCCCGACGACAACACCCTAGCTCGATTCGGGGAATTTAGCGGCTACGCCGAAAGCGAAAAACTTTGGGTTCCCTTCGACTCCTACACCATGAATGAAGCCATCAAAGACGGTTTTATTCTCAATCCCCTCAAAAATCTGGTTCCCATCGCCTCCAAAATGCTCTTTGAGATTCCCAGTAACCCCCTAGAAGGATTTCAGGAACCCAACTACAAAGACGCCGATAAAAAGCAAATCTACGAAAATTTAGAACGCATTGACGCCATTGCCAAATATATTGCCGATCTCCTCGTTAAAGACGTCTATCGACAAATCAGAGGCGCTGGCAAAGCCATGTTAGCCGTCTATTCCATCAAAGCCGCCATTGCCTATCACGAAGCCATTAACCGCCATTTTCAGGCAATCACCCAGCAGGCTAAATACGCCAAATACGCCGGCGCTCCCATCTGTGTCGTTTATTCCAGTAATCAGGACCAACAAAGCGCCGCGGGGTTGAACGAAGGTCAGAGGGAAGAAAAAGTTTTGGAAAAATTTGCCCGCGAAAAAAATGGCTTAATGATTGTCGTCGCCAAACTGCAAACCGGCTTTGATGAAAGAAGACTCCACACCCTATTTTTGGATAAAGAAATCAAAGGCATCGCCGCTATTCAAGCCATTTCGAGGGTTAACCGTAAAACAAAATACAAAAACGACTGTAAGGTTGTGGACTTCTCCTACAACAACGTCAACATCCAAAATATCAAAGACGCCTTTGAGCATTTCTCCGATGTGGTGGTCAGCGATTTTGACCCCTTCAGCGACCGACGCATTTTAGAACTTCTCTTTTCCGAACTGAACAAGTCTGGAGTCTATAACCAATTTTTCGGCGCTTTCCTAAAAATCTTCATCGACGACGCTAAATCTAACGACCCAGAAAGCTACCTCGGGCTAGAAAGCCAGATTGAGAACTATATCGCCGCTAATCCTCAACCGACAGCGGACACAAAAGCTAAAGCCGCTCAATACTTCACTATCCTCAACCGGATTGAATACGTCATCGCCCTAGATGATAAATACAAAGATCCGAGTTTTCTTGCCTTTCTGCGTCTATTCAATCAACTCTATAGCCGGTTGCACCGCGCCGATGATAGCAAAGATCCCATCGAGGTCTATTTTGACAATCAAATCGGTATTATTGAACTTCAAGCCCAAGCGACAGAGCCGAAGAAAAAACGGGAGCCGAAAGTCGCCGCCTCCACCGGCGCTTATAAAACTCATCCGTTCAATGTTCTAGAGATTATTGACGCCCGCAATCAGGGAGAAGACCTCAAAGCCCAGCGCATCAAAGCGTTTGAGACCAAGATTCAAGATTTCTTCCAACAGATTAGGGAGACCGATGAAGGTAGGCGCCTGATAGTTAAAATTAATTCTGACATCCCGGAAGCTGAAATCTATGACGACTTCGCTAGAATTTATCGTAAATATAAAGTTTTACATCGGAAGACTGTCGGCGACGCTTTTTTCAACGAACTAGACGATCTCGTCAACAAACTCTGCGACGACTTTGAGCATACCGTGCGTCGCCCTACGGAGTAATTTAAAATCCTTGGGCTTGTAGCCCGATTCGGGAGCATCTCACTTTTATCTCTACGGGATGCTCCAATTCTCAGAGGGCTGACGCTAGCTTTTTAGTATGATAATCAGTGCGAGCTTTTAGTTTGGGGGTTATTTCTGTTGTATAGTAGTCACATTTACGTTGTATGGCAGGCCTAAGTGAATCATGAACAGGCTCCGATTTGCTCCCCCCTTTCCAAGGGGGGTTGGGGGGGATAATCCTTGGATTGCGTTCACCACCCATTTAGGCCTGCTATAGCATTTTCAAACGAGACGTAAACCCCACATACTCCAAAACCGGGACGGGTAAAGGGCTAGCAGGGGCTTTGTCCATGACTCACCTGTAAATGCTATATATGGATGTAATCACTGTTGCAGTTTGGACATTTCATCATTTTTTCCTCGACTAATGTTCTACATATTATAGCGGTGTCTGCGCTGGTGAGGGACAAATAAGACGGCTGAAACCCTTACTCAGTAAGGGTTTCAGTGTTCTCACACGTCTGAATACCGCTATATACATGACATCTTCTCATTTGACAACGCCAGAGAAAATATTAAGTAATCATCCCCTAAAAAACTAATATAGACAAGTCAAGCTAGGGCTTAATTTTCACATCTTCTCACTACAACTCGCTTTATTTATTTGTATAAATAGCTACTTTCTGAGAGGACTCTAGTAGACGTAGTTTGGGACAGAAGTCTAAACGAGACGCTATGGACAATAATTATATGCTTAACCTCCTCCACTGTGCTCTCCCCGTTCTGCCTTCAGACTCTACAACCTAGTTGTCAATAGGGTTTGAGATGCGCTTACCCTGCTTGTCTTGGACTTCTGCCAACTTGCTGAACGCAGGCTGTTCGATCGCCCAAAGATCCATTCATTTAGCGCATCGACTCTAAGACTGCCGCCAAGACCTCAGCGCCGACTTGATCGGTGATTTTGACCCGGCCGATGATTTCCGGGAGAATAAAGCGGACTTTACCCCCTTGCACCTTTTTATCCAGGTGCAGACTAGCGATTAACTCGGGAATATCGATTGACTCCGGTAGACAGGTCGGTAATCCTGTTTTTTCCAGAAGCGCCAACTGGCGCCGGTCTTCCGCTTCCGTCCATAACCCTAGCTTGACGGCCAGCGCCCCGGCGCCGACCATGCCGATGGCCACCGCTTCCCCGTGGTTGACGGGGCCGTAGCCCGTTAAGCTTTCCACCCCATGGCCCAGGGTGTGGCCGTAATTTAAAATCGCCCGCAGTCCCCCCTCCCGCTCGTCCTGACTGACCACATCCACTTTGGCTTGGCACGAGCGTTGGATGAGGGTCGTCAGCAACGCCGGGGGAATGGTTTCTAAAGACGATAGGTTGTCTTCGGATGCCAGCGCCGCAAATAAGTCGGGATCCCAGATAACGCCGTACTTAATCACCTCCGCCATCCCGGCCCGAAACTCCCGCTCCGGCAGGGTTTTCAACACGAGGGGATCGATGTAAACCAACCGGGGTTGATAAAAAGCGCCGATGAGATTTTTACCCTGGGGATGGTTGACCCCCGTCTTACCGCCAATGGAGGCGTCCACCATGGCCAGCAGAGAGGTGGGAACCTGGACAAAATTCACGCCCCGCAACCAGGTGGCCGCCGCGAAACCCGTCAGATCCCCCACCACGCCGCCCCCTAGGGCTAAAAAAGTAGAACGGCGCTCTAACCGTAAAGCTAGCGCCGCATCGTAGAGTTCCGAGACCATGGCTAGGGTTTTCGACCCTTCCCCGGCGGGGATGAGATGAACCTCCGGTTGGAAACCCCAGCGTCGGAGGGAGGCTAACACTAGGGGCCCGTAATGCTCGAAGATTTCCGGGTTGGAAACCACTAAAACTTTGGCGTCTAACCCCAGTCGGCTTAACTCGGCGCCCAGTTCCGGGAGGGAGCCAGGGGCGATGCGGACTTGGTAGGGGCTGTGGGGTAGGGGAACGTCGATAACGCAGGTCATGGGCGATGCAATGGGGGCGCTTCCACGTACAATAACAAAAAATTGATCTCCCTAAAATTTGAGGTTGAAAACTATGGCCGCTGGCGTTGGTTTATTTGTTGGTTATTTGGTCGTCTTCACTGTCTTAACCCTGGGTCTGCTTTACGGTCTCCGGGCAGTTAAACTGATCTAGGCGGTATCCCATGAGCCGTCTCGGTATTGTCGTCATTGGTCGGAATGAGGGAGAGCGCCTCAAAGTCTGTCTCCGCTCCCTCCTCGGCGCCGGCCCTTGCGTCTATGTGGATTCCGGCTCCTCGGACGACAGTGTGGACTTTGCCCGCTCCTTGGGAATGATAACGGTGGAGCTGGATCTGAGTCTGCCCTTTACCGCCGCCCGGGCCCGCAACGCCGGGGTAGAGGCTCTACTGGCTCAATATCCCGACTTGGCTTGGGTTCAATTTGTGGACGGGGACTGCGAAGTGGTGCCGGGGTGGTTAGCAACCGCCCAAGCCGCTTTGTCCCAAAATCCCGACTGGGCCGTGGTCTGCGGTCGCCGCCGGGAGCGTTTGCCAGAAAAATCGATTTTCAACCGTCTCTGCGATCTGGAATGGGATACCCCCATCGGCGAGGCCCTAGCCTGCGGCGGCGATTCCCTGATCCGTTTAGAAGCTTTTCAAACCGTCGGGGGCTTTAACAGAACGTTAATCGCCGGGGAAGAGCCGGAACTCTGTTACCGTCTGCGACAGGACGGTTGGCGGATTTACCGCCTAGATGCGGAGATGACGCTCCACGATGCGCAAATGTTTTCCTTGGGGCAATGGTGGCGCCGGGCGGCCCGCGCCGGCCACGCTTTTGCGGAAACGACGGCGCTCTATCCCGAGGATCTCACCCTAGGCGACCGGAAGCAGTTGCGCAGTAATGTCCTTTGGGGCGCGGTGTTGCCGGGGTTAATCGGTGCGTCTCTCTTAATCTCGCCCTGGTTAAGTCTGCTCCTTCTCCTCCTTTATCCCCTCTACGGCTTTAAAATCTATCACAACCAACGGGGCCGAAATCTTTCTCCCAGGGATGCGGCTCTGTACGCCTTGTTCTGCGTCCTAGGGCGCTTTCCCAATCTTCAAGGTCAACTGCTATACCACTGGAACCGGTGGCGGGGCCAACGAACGGCGCTGATTGAGTATAAAGGCGGTGCTTAGCGGCAGTTCTGCCCTTTGAATAGTACCGTTTTGGGATGATTCCTCCTAGGATTAAAGGGAAGTATCTCACTTTTGCATAGGGTTATTTGAAACGCTACACATCGTACTAGTGGCAAGTAGGTAACTGTCTCTTTAAATAAGCGCAACGATGCCGCAATACTTGAGGCACGTTCTCTGCTTTCCACTGACTAACTTGCCCGACATTTTCTCTGGCTCCTTCTACGGCGCCGTCAGCTCAAAATTTTCCGCAAAACTCTGACGGGTTAGGGGTTGATCCACCATTAACCCTTCTCCCCCCAAGGTTTCTAAGGGTTGTCCCCCCACCTGAAGCCAGAGAGATGCGTTGGGGTCGCTTTGGGTAGCGGTGTAGAGAATTTGTCCTAAACGAGCGATCTGACTGGCGCTACCGCCGCCGCCGGTAAATTCTGGGGATAGATTGACTTCAATCCCCTGGGGCGTCAGACGAGCGCCGAGAAGTTTGGTCTGGGAGGGAACGGCGCTGGCGAAACCGGGGGGAGGATTGAGGAGCGCCACGAGGCGATTTTGCAGGGCCGCTTCCGGGGTTAAACCGGCGGGAAGATTAACTTTTTGGGGAACTAACTGCCCTTCGGTGCCGAGGCCGTAGATGGCGGGGTCTTGGGCGGAAACTGGATTTTCCATTTTCGGGGGCGGTGCGAGGGAACGCAGATTTAACCCCGCCCACCAAGCTAAACCGCTCCCTAGGGCTAGGACAATCAAGGCCCCGACACTAAAGCGCCGGAGCGTCGCAAAGGATTGATTTTCGCTGTCCGCCATTGCGTCCCCCTTACCGGTACTGGAAAATATGCCACAATTTGGGGCGGCTTCCCCTCATTTGCTTCCATTATGGCAGACTCCTTCGACGGGGATTTCCCGGCGCTGTCCCCCCAGCAAAAGCGCCGACGTTTAGGGGAATTGGCTTGGGTCTTTTTCCGGCTGGGAACCACCGCCTTCGGGGGGCCCGCGGCCCACGTCGCCCTGATGAACCAAGAAATTGTGGAACGGCGCCGGTGGCTGACCCAGCAAGAACTGCTGGATTTGATGGGTTTAGCTAATCTGATTCCGGGCCCCAACTCCACGGAACTCGCCATTCACATCGGCTACGCCAGGGGCAAGGACTGGGGTCTCTGGGTAGCGGGCGTTTGTTTTATTCTCCCGGCCATGGCTCTGGTCTGGATGCTGGCGGCGCTCTACGTCCACTATCAAACCCTGCCCCAGCTGGAGGGGTTTATGTATGGCGTTAAACCCGTGATTATCGCCGTGATTTTGCAGGCGCTCTGGAAATTGGGACAGAAGGCGTTGAAAAATCGACTGACCTGGGGAGCGGCGCTGGCGGCCTTGAGCGGCTACTTCCTCGGCTGGCCGGAAATTGCGCTCCTGTTAATCCTCGGCGTCGGGGTGATGCTTCTGGGTCAGGGCGTTAAACAATGGGGGCAAATGGGTTTTTTCCTGCCCTTGCTTTTCGCCCAAACTTCCCCGCCTCCCTCGCCTCCCTCGCCTCCCGCGGCCCTGCCCGGCGCCGGGTCAGTTTTTCTCTTTTTCCTCAAAATCGGCGCGGTTCTCTACGGGAGCGGTTACGTCCTGCTGGCCTTTTTACAACGGGAATTGGTGGAGCAAAATTCAGTGGCTCACCCCCCAACAACTCCTAGACGCAGTGGCCATTGGTCAGTTCACCCCGGGGCCCGTTTTCACCACCGCCACCTTTATCGGCTATCTACTGGCCGGAAATGCCGGCGCCGTGGCGGGAACCCTGGGCATTTTTCTACCCGCTTTTGTCTTGGTGCGTTTAACACATCCCTGGGCCCCTCGCCTGCGGCAGTCTCCCTGGTTGAGCGGATTTCTGGACGGCATTAACGGCGCTTCTTTGGGCTTAATGGCGGGCGTTACCTTCACCCTCGCCCAAACCACCTGGGTCGATCCCCTGACGGTTTTCCTAACCGGCTCCGCGGGTCTGTCCCTCTGGCGCTGGCGGGTCAATTCCGCTTGGCTGGTTCTTTTAGGCGGACTCATAGGACTGGCCGCCACCGGACGCTTTTAACCCCAACCGCAAGGTGCGGCACCCGTGGCATAATAACCCTTGCCCCATTTCCCTCTAGCGCGATGCGACTCTCTCAGATGCTGTTGGTGACCCTCCGGGAAGATCCGGCGGACGCAGAAATTCCCAGCCATAAGCTCCTAGTGCGGGCGGGCTTTATCCGTCGCCTGGGGAGCGGCATCTACGCCTATCTTCCCCTGATGTGGCGAGTCCTGCAAAAGGTCTCCCAAATTGTGCGGGAGGAAATGAACAGAACCGGCGCCCAGGAATGTTTACTGCCCCAACTACAACCGGCGGAGCTCTGGCAGACCTCCGGGCGCTGGGACACCTACACCCAGGCGGAGGGGATTATGTTCGCGCTCCAAGACCGGGCGGGACGGCAGTTGGGTCTGGGGCCCACCCATGAGGAAATCATTACTCAAATCGCCCAGGAGATGATCCGTTCCTATCGGCAGTTGCCGGTAAACTTATACCAAATTCAAACCAAGTTTCGGGACGAGATTCGCCCCCGGTTTGGGCTGATGCGGGGGCGAGAATTTATTATGAAGGACGCCTATTCTTTCCACCCGGACGAGGCCAGTTTGAAGGAAACCTACCAGGCGATGGATCAGGCCTATCGTCGTATCCTGACCCGTTGCGGTTTGGCTTTCCGGGCGGTGGAAGCGGATTCCGGCGCCATTGGCGGTTCCGGCTCCCAGGAATTTATGGTGCTGGCGGACGCCGGAGAGGACGAAGTTCTCTACTCGGAAACGGGGGACTACGGCGCCAATGTGGAAAAGGCGGTTTCTCTGCCCCCGGAGGCGGCGCCGTCTCCCTTTACGGTTTTGGATAAAACGCAAACGCCAGGTTGCAACACCATTGAAAGTTTAGCAAAATAC
>JBKCES010000263.1:0-12207 GCA_046304295.1 Cyanobacteriota bacterium
AAACTCCAGAAAGGACTCGTTTTGCATAAAAAAGGCACTGAAGGCTCCTACCACCACTGATAAAAGATTGTAGCGTAGATTATTACTCGTCTTGCGCGGATCTTTCATCTTTCCTACTGTTTCTCGCAAATACAGTAGAAGTGCATTAAAGCAGAGGGCGGTTCCTTCTATTTTTCCCATTCCCCTTGACTTCCCTCTATATCTGGCTTGTTCCTACTCATTTAGTCGTTTCTTAAAGTCATGTTTTGTATCTTAAGCTACATTTTGAATTTGGAATCACTGATGCGCCCAGGCGCTAATTGACTCAGCCAATCGTTCAAGGCATTGTAGAGAGGGGGCGTTTTTTCCACAGCGTTCACGGTTTTGAGTGGTATCTAAGCTTAGAACGCTACCTCCCCCTTTATCCCTCAAATCTCCGAAACCACTGCACAGCAAAGCATACAGCTACATGTAATCAACTTTTGTCAGTCAATCAGGTGGTAGCCTCATTTTTGATTGCCTGTTTTAGTGGTACAAGTCAGGCTACCTCAGATGGGCTCCCTTTCAGCTAGCTCCCCTAAGTGGTGCACTTCATTTTTGAATCTGCGGATATTTGTTTCTAAAACTATGCGTCTCCAACTCTCCACCTGGCCCGAAGTCGAAATCTACCTCCAAACCTCCCAGGGGATTATTATTCCCATCGGTTCCACCGAGCAACACGGCCCCACCGGCCTAATCGGCACCGATGCCCTCTGCGCCGAAGCCATCGCCCTGGGAGTGGGAGAAAAATGCGGCGCTCTAGTAGCGCCGATCCTGAGCGTGGGTATGGCGCTCCACCATCTCGCTTTTCCCGGTAGCCTTAGCCTCCGTCCCAGCACCCTGATCCAAGTGGTGACGGATATAACGGTTAGCCTCGCCCGGGTCGGATTTCGGCGCTTCTTTTACCTCAACGGCCACGGCGGCAATATCGCCACCCTCAAGGCGGCTTTTGCGGAAACCTATCATACTCTCGCCCTCATGAACCTCGATCCCCAAGGAGAAATTCGCTGTCAGGTGGGCAACTGGTTTATGGCTCGCTCCGTCTACCAACTGGCTCGGGAACTTTACGGCGACCAAGAAGGCTCCCACGCCACCCCTAGCGAAGTGGCGCTGACCCAATTTCTCTTTCCTGAAGCCATTAAAATCGCTCCCCTCAGCGCCGAAGTGGCCTCGGGCCACCCCATCTACAGCGCCGAGGATTTCCGCCGCCATTACCCCGACGGACGGATGGGGTCAAACCCGGCGCTGGCCACCCCGGATCACGGCCGCCAATTCTACGAGGCCGCGGTGGCGGAATTGACGGAAAGTTACCAGAACTTTATCGCCTAATTAGCAACTTTTCTGGATTTTTAAACCCATGAAATTTATTATCCTCTGCTACCCTCGCACCGGCTCGACCTTGCTCATTACCGCCCTCGGTGCTCACCCGAAGATACGTCAGGGCATGGATATTTTTAATCCCGAGCAGGAGGGGGACGACCTCTGGGTGCATTGGCGCCGGGAAACCTTAGCGGCGCTTTATGGGGAACAACCGAGTTATCTGGATGAGCAAAAAAAATTAGACGGCGCTCGCTTTGATCTCAGCCAGCTGGCTCAAGCGTTTTTTCAAGACTTTGACGGGACTAAGTTAATGTATGACCACCTCAGTCCTGATTCTTCAGTTTGGGATTATTTACGGTCTTTAGAAGATTTACGGGTCATTGTCCTCACCCGAAATATTGTGGAGGCCGCCATTAGTTTTCGGGTAGCGATGACTACTAACATTTGGTTTTCTCCCAACGCCCATTCGCCAATCTGGTATGTTCCCGGCGCTAATGCCCTTCCTCCTTCTCCGAGTTTGATCTACGAAACTTGGTATTTTGATTGGTTTTATCAATATTATTGCTCTCAGCAAGATTATTTTACCGGACTTTTTACCGAAGAGGCGCAACTCTGGGTTGACTACGCCGACTTAGTGGCGAATTGGGATACGGAGCTGGCGAGAATCCAAGCTCACCTAGGGATAGAACCAATTTCTATTCCCAAAATGTTTGAGAAAAGAACCCAAGGTTCCCTAGAAACGTTAGTCGAAAACTGGCAAGAAATACTAGATTATTATAAAGGCCATCCTATTTTAGCGGCCCAATTTCAAACCGCTTTTCAAGGACAAGATTTTTGTTTAAGTCAAGAGTTAAAGCCAGTTTCGCGTCCTGATCAGGAGAGAAACTCAGTCAATCCTTTCTCTTTCAATCTCTCCCAAACCTTCTGTATTTTACCCTTTTCTCAAATCGTCATTGATAATGGAGGTAAAATTAAGCTCTGTAGTCAAACCCTTAACCTAGATTTAGAGACGCAAGGGCAAGTTCTCTCCCTCAAAAATATGAGCTTAGAACAAGCCTGGAATTCAACCTATTTTCAGGCGCTCCGCCGGAGTTTAGCGACGGGAGAAAAAGTCTCTTCTTGTCAAAAATGCTATCAAAAAGAAGAGGATGGCGGAACCAGTTTGCGTCAAATTTGTAGTACCCATTTCCCGGTTAGAATGACGGCGCAAACCGGCGCCGAGTTGGAAATCGAGGTAAAATATATTATTGAGGAAAATCAGGGACAAGCGCCGTTTCCCTCCGCATTACACCTTTGGTTAGGCAAGACCTGCAATTTGCAATGCCGCATGTGCTCCCCGGAATACAGTTCCAAGATCGAGCAAGATCCCGTTCATTCCCGTTGGTATGGGGGAGACGGCGAAGCTGGCTCCCAATCTTTAAACCGCTTGGATTGGTCTCAAGATGAAAACATTCTTTTTGGGCAAGTTCTCGCCTGTCCTGAAAACCTGCGTTTTATTAATTTTTCAGGGGGAGAGCCGTTAATCAATCCCTCCTTTATCCCCATTTTAGAAAGACTCGTCTCCACCGGCGCCGCTTCCCATATTTTTCTCTATATCAACACCAACGGCACTCGACACAGCTCCCGCCTCTCCCAATTGCTTCAACAGTTCCAAGACGTCGAACTGGCCATTAGCGTTGATGGTTTTGAGTCGCCCCAGGATTATATTCGCTACCCCTGTCGTTGGGACAAAATTTGTCGTAATATCTTAGCCTTTCAAGGGGATAATCTCCGTCTTTCTCTGCGGCCGACCGTTCAGGCTTACAATATCTTTAGTTTACTGGATTTAGCCCGCTGGTGCGACGCTCAAAGGCTTCCATTTTATTTGGATAATATTCTAGTAGAACCCCGTTTTCTTTCCCTAGATACGCTTCCCCAGGGGGTTGTCAATGAGGCTTTAGGAGAATGGGGGAGTTATTTAGAGCAAGAGTGCGCTTCGGAGAACCGCTGGCACGTTGAAACTCTGATTGCGGCGCTGAAGCGCCCCCGGTTAGACGACGCTGAATTAAGCCTTTTACAACAGGATTTTAGCCGTTTTACCCAGGAGCTAGACCATTCCCGTCGGCAATCTTTGGCGCTGGCCTGTCCAAGACTGTATCGGTCTTTGCAAATTCATGGCGTTAACGTCTCTCCTCTCCCTTCCTTACACCAACCTAAAACCATGGCTCAAACGCTTACCCAAGCGCTAGCGGTGATTACCTCCTGCGAAATCAATGATCAACATGGCAGTGGAGCCTTAGTGGAGCGCCTGCTAACCGGCGCGCCGCAAATCCTCTCCCTCCGCTCCCTAGATTTATACGGCGGCGCTCAAGAATTTGGAGCGTTTAATTGTCGCGTTAACCTCAAGGATTTAACCCGAGAAGCGGCGCTGGAAACCGTCGCTCAAGCGGTCTCGGGACATTGGATCAATCAGATTTACTGCGCGCCCTATCTCCCCGAAGACGTTCTCCTCGCCCTCAGCCTTCAGGAACTCTACTCGGCACCGATGGTCGTTCATCTTCTGGAGGATCAAAATATTAATATCAAGGGCATTGACGACGACTTAATGTCTGAACTTTTGTCTAAAGCCCGTCTGCGCTTTGTCACCCATCCAGAACTGAGGGAAGCCTATGAGAATAAGTATGGATTTAAGTTTTGGCTACTGCCCTCGGTGGTGAACCCGGCGCTGATCCCCGAAAACCCGATTCCGCCCAAAGATACTATTGTCTATCCCGACTCCGTCGGCGCTTTAATCGGCCCGGTGGAACCGAGGACGGCGCTACCGCTTCTGCGAGAAACCTTAACAACGGCCGGCATTACCCTAGATTGGTACAATGGATCCTCTGGAGAGTCAGGAGCGGATCTATACGCCGACCTCCAAGCCCGCCCCGAACTTGTTCAATCCTGGGGGCTGAATCCCCAAGGGGTTTTAGGGGAAGCCGAACTGACGAAGCGCCTGAGAACTTATCCCTACCTCGTCGTCCCCACGAGCGCCGTTGAACCCTGGAACCAGAATCCCCGGCTCTGGCGAGTTTTATTCGCAGTGGCGACGGCTCATCTGCCGGTCATTATTCTGGGTCATCCCCACTCCAGCGCCGCCCATTTTGTCCAAAAATTCCAACTGGGTCTGGCCTGCGAGTATACAGGAGAAGAACTCAAGCGGGCGGCGGCCCAACTCTGCCAACCGGAGACCCGCAATTGGATTTTCCACCAAGGAAAAACCCTAGCGCCCCAGTTAGCCGCCGGGGATCTTCACTCGTGGTTGACGGATTCCCTGGCCCTAGGAAAGCCCAAGGACTTCCGCTTTGAAAAACTTTTAGCCTATGGGTCTGGAGAGCGTTATCGCTTCCCGCCCCCGTCTCCCCCTGTGTTGATGCCAGAGGAGATCTACCAAGACTTTCCCCATACCATTATCCAAGCCTATGACGGTCATGTGGTGGGGAGCAATAATCGGGATTATATCGACATGATGTCGGCTTGGGGGTCTAATATTCTGGGCTATGGCTACCCACGGGTGGCGCAAGCTATCGCCGAGCAAGTCTCCAAGTATACGAATGTCGGCTTAGTGGGGCCGGAATGGTATGAACTCCAATCTCTGCTTCTGCGTCTAGCGCCTGGCGTCGAGGCGATTCATTTGGTGAAAAATGGTTCCGACGCCACCGCCGCCGCGGTGCGCCTCGCTCGTCACATTACCCAAAGGGACATTATTCTCCACCGGGGTTACCACGGGGTTCAGGATTGGTATATGGCGGCCCTCAACTGTCCCGGGGTGCCCCAAAGTCAGCGGGGGCAAATTATCACCCTAGAGACGCTGGAGGTTGAGCGGGTGGCGGCCATTTTGCGGGCCTATCCCCAGCAGGTGGCTTGTTTGATCCTTGATCCGATGGTTTGGCCCCTTCCCGACCGGGAAACCCTAGCGGAGATTCAGGCGCTCTTACAGGAGGCGGGAACCCTGTTGATTTTTGACGAGGTTGTCTCAGGATTTCGGGTCGCCCCCGGCGGCGCCCAAGAATTTTGGCAGATCCAAGCGGATTTAGTCTGTTACGGCAAGTGTATCGCCAACGGCCTTCCCCTGGCGGTGTTAGCCGGTCGTCAGTCTTTGATGGCGAAGGTCTCGGATATTAGCTACGGTCTTACCTTTAGTCTAGAGGCGGTGTCCATCGTCGCGGCGGTGGCCACCCTCAGCGAGATTGTGGAGCGCGACGTCTGCTCGGCGCTGGCGGAGAAGGGGCGCTTTTTGAAAGAGACCTATGACCAACTTTGCCAAAGCCGGGGCCTTGAGTCGGCGCTGGTGGGGCATGATTGTCGCCCTGAAATTTGGTTCCCCGCCGCCTCTCCCTTACCCCCGGACTTCTGTAAAAATCTGTTGATTCGGGAACTCAGTCGCCAAGGCGTTTCCTGCTACGGATTTTTTAACCTCTGCTACGCGCACACTCAAGCAGATCTAGACCAGACGGTCGTCGGTTTGGAGCGGGGGTTAGATATTCTTGCCTCCCTCATCCAAGCGCCGCCAAGCTGGGAACGACGGCGGTTAGAGAGTCTGGCAGAGACGGTTAAGGATCTAACCGGGCAATTACGACAATCCCAAGAGACCTTGAGCCAAGCCTTGGCTGAAAAAGAGCGGTTGACGGCGGAGTTAAGCGCCCAACTCCAGCAGTCTCAACAAAGCCTAAGTCAGTGGCAGGGGGAGGCTGGTGGTCTAACGACCCAACTCCAGCAGGCGCTCCAGCTCCTTGCCGAGGTCCAGGGGGAAATCGAAGCGATGCAAACCAGTAAATTTTGGCGACTACGGGGCCAGTGGTTTCGCCTGAAACGAAAATTAGGACTGCCGATTGTTTAATTCTCCCCTCCCGCCGATGCTCCCCCCTACCTTCTGTGTATTGCCCTTTACCCAGGCCACCTTCCTCAACGACGGCAGGGCCCGTTTGTGTTGTCGTAGCGATCAAGATCTGCTGGAGCAAGGAGAATCCTTATCCCTACACCAAATGACCATAGGAGAAATTTGGAACGCCGCCGCCTATCAACGGATTCGGGCCCAGATGCTGGCGGGAAAACCCGTCCCGGCTTGCCAACTCTGCGCCGCCGCCGAGGCGGCGGGCGGCGCTAGCCTTCGTCAGGTGATGAATGATCCCTTCAGCTTACAGTCCCTAGGTTTTACAGATACCAACGCTCTGCTGGAGGCGGCCCGGGAGATGGTCAGTTCGGAAAACTCGGCGCCGAGGGCCTTTCATCTCTGGTTGGGGAACCGATGCAATTTAAAGTGCCGCATGTGTTCTCCCCACTTTAGCTCCCAAATCGCCCTTGATCCTGTCCATCGCCAATGGTCTGGCGGCCTAACCCATTCGGAGCGCCTATTCCCCCGGGAACGAAGGGGCGTCCGCTACTGGGGCTGGGGAGACTGTCGGCAACGGGGCCAAAACTGGATGCGACGACTTTCCGCTGGTTCCGCCGGGGGGATTGGTTTTCCGACCTCGGGAATGGCGGTGACGGCGCTGAGTCTCCAGGGTTGGAATTACGGGGAACCCCTGACGCTTTCATTACAAACCCAGCGCCAAAATCCAGTTCAACGATTATTGCCCCCCGGACGCTGGCAGATCCGATGGGATTGGGAATCTGAGACTCACAACAGCGCCGATTTTGAACTGGTTCTGGCCCTTGAAGAGGAGGGACGCTGGCTAGAAATTGACGATCTGACCGTCGCTTTGACGGGATCTACCCCCCAGGGAGAGTTCGCCTCTCCCTTGAGTCGCCTCTCCTGTCCTACTCCCTGGGTCAATGATGACGCAGTTCTCGAAGAACTTTTGGCGGCGCCTCAAAATTTGCGACTGTTACAAGTCTCCGGCGGGGAGCCATTATTACAGCGCCGTTTTTATGAGTTAATCGAAACCTTGGTCAAGGGCGGCCATAGCTCTCGAATCCAACTTTACATTTCCACCAATGGCATGGTCTATTCCCGGAGGCTGGCTCAACTGCTCAAAGAATTTAGGAGTCTGGAGCTAGGCGTTAGCGTCGATGGCTATGGCGCATTGCAAGAGTATATTCGTTATCCCGCTCAGTGGGCGTTGATTGAGCGCCATCTTTTTGCCTACCGTCAAGACGGCTTACCGGTGTCTATTCGCGCCACTCCCCAAGCCTACAATATTTTCGGTTTACTGGATTTAGCCCACTGGTGTCAGCAACAAGAGCTTCCCTTTTATTGCGAAAACATCCTGTGGTCGCCTCGCTTTCTCTCCCTAGATATGCTCCCTCAAGGGGTTATTAATGAGGTGCTAAAAGACTTTGTCAAGTTTTTAGAAACCGAGAGGAACGAGGCTCTCGGTCGTCAAATTCAGACCGTAATTTCGGTGTTACGACGCCCGCGACCGAGTCTAGGGGAATTAACCCAACTCCAGCGCCAATTTATTGAGTTTACCCAAGCTCTAGACGAGTCTCGCTCCCAAGGTCTGGCCCAAGCCTGCCCGCGTCTGTATGAAAACCTGCCCTATTTCGCCAGTTCATCCTCTGGATAAACTCTCCGGTCTTTGGGGAACTTGATTTGCCGACCAGCGTCTTATAAGGCTTAGAGCGATTCCCGCCGCCATTACCCCGACGGCCGCATGGGATCAAACCCGGCGCTGGCCACCCCGGATCACGGCCGCCAATTCTACGAGGCCGCGGTGGTGGAGTTAACGGAGATTTACCAAACTTTACTTTTATCGCCTGACCAGCAGCTTCTCTGAGTTGTTTAAGCGTCTGAACTTTATCATCTTCCGCTATCCTCCCACTGGCTTGACCTTAACTGTCAAACAGACTAAACTGACGCTTTGACTTGTTGAAAAAGGCGACCAGATGTTTAGAAAATTAGCGACCCTCGGCGCCGTTCTAGCGGGCCTTTGCCTCGGCGTTCCCGGCGCTCAAGCCCTGGGCTTTGACGTGCTCCTGAGCGGTTTGGACAGTCCCCGCAAACTGACCTTTGGCCCCGACGGCCAGCTCTATTTCACCGAAGCGGGGGTTGGCGGCGCCGGCCCCTGTTTAGAAATTTTTGGTGCTCCCTACTGTTACGGCGAAACCAGCGCCGTCAGTCGGTGGTCCAACGGCGTCGTCGAGACGCTGGTCAGCGATTTGCCGTCCATTGGCAATAACGGAATCGACGTCAGCGGCGCGACGGATATCGCCTTTGACTCCCTTGGGAACGCCTTGGTTTTAATGGGCAATACCGGTCAAGCCCCAACGGATCTCTTCCCCGGCGCGCCGGAAGCCGATCAACCGGTCTTTGGGACGGTTTTGCGGCTAGACGCCTTAACGCCTGGAACTGGCTGGACAGTCATTAGCGATCCCTATAGCTTTGAACTAGCAAATAATCCCGACGGCGGCGAACTCGATAGCAATCCTTTTGCCTTGACCCGAGGGGGAAACCAGATTTTCATCGCCGACGCAGCTGCAAACGCGCTCCTCAGCGCCGCTGAAGACGGGGCCAATTTAGCGACCCAGGCGGTGTTTCCCGAACAACTCGTCCAAAATCCCTTCGCGCCCCCCGGCGTTTTAGTCCCGATGCAAGCGGTGCCCACCGCCGTTGAAGTCGGCCCCGATGGCGCTCTGTATGTGGGACAGTTAACGGGTTTTCCCTTCCCGGTGGGCGGCGCTAGCGTCTTCCGCGTCGATCCGACAGACGGCTCGATTTCCGTCTTCGCTTCGGGCTTTACCAATATCATTGATCTAGTTTTCGATCCCTTTAATAATCTCTACGTTTTAGAAAACGCCGCCAACTCCCTCCTCTCCGGCGATCCTAGCGGGGCGTTGATTCGGATTCGGCCCAACGGTGCTCGTAAACCCTTACTGACGGGAGCGGAGGGACTCATTTCCCCCACCGGTGTCGCTCTAGGGCCCGATAACTATCTATATCTGGCCAACCAAGGCGACGGCGCCGGTCAAGGGCAACTGATTCGCCTTAATCAACCCGTCGCCGTACCCGAACCCCTGACCCTTCTGGGCGCGACCGCCGCTCTCGCCTTCGGCGCCGCCGTCAAGCGCCGACTCTCCTCATAACGCCGAAACCCTTTATCCCGCCTAGGATGAGCCTCCCCTTGTCCTAGGCGGGACTTCCCCTTCTCTGTCATAATCAAAAAACGCTTGTAATTTTTTTTCACAAATTTGCCCAACTTCGAGGCGGTGTAATTATGACTCAATTTGCGGGAGCTTCCGACGTTCCAGATTTGGGACGGCGCCAGTTTATGAACCTGTTAACCTTCGGGACGATTACCGGCGTGGCCGCCGGCGCTCTCTATCCCGTAGTGAAGTACTTTATTCCGCCCTCTAGCGGCGGCGCCGGGGGCGGGGTCACCGCTAAGGACGCCCTAGGGAACGACGTGCGGGTGAGCCAATTTTTAGAAACCCATAACCCCGGCGACCGGACTTTAGCTCAGGGTCTCAAGGGCGACCCCACCTATATTGTGGTGCAGGGGGATAAAACCATCGCCAGCTACGGTATTAACGCCGTTTGTACTCACTTGGGTTGCGTGGTGCCCTGGAACGCCAGCGAAGATAAATTTATGTGCCCCTGCCACGGCTCCCAATACAACGCCGAAGGCAAAGTGGTTCGCGGCCCCGCGCCCCTTTCTCTGGCGCTAGCCCACGCCACGGTCACTGAAGATGATAAGTTAGTCTTTAGCCCCTGGACAGAGACGGATTTCCGCACTAACGAAGATCCCTGGTGGGCCTAGATTTTTTAACTTTTTTAACGCTTTTTTCTCGTTCACCCTTTGGAAACGTCTAACTGATGAGAACACTGAATTTTTGGGGGCAAGCCCTGGGGCGCGGTTTGATCGTGGTCGCGGCCGCCTTCGCCCTCTTACTGCTGAGCGATCTGAGCTTACCTCAAGCCGCTAGCGCTTATCCCTTCTGGGCCCAGGAAACGGCGCCCCTCACCCCTAGGGAAGCCACGGGACGCATCGTCTGCGCCAACTGCCACCTAGCCCAAAAACCCGCCGAAATCGAAATTCCTCAGGCCGTCACCCCGGACTCCGTTTTTGAAGCGGTGGTGAAAATTCCCTACGACCTCAGCAGTCAACAGGTCTTAGGGGACGGCTCTAAGGGCGGCCTCAACGTCGGTGCCGTGTTGATGTTGCCCGACGGTTTTAAAATCGCTCCGCCCGACCGCATTCCCGAAGAAATGAAGGAAAAAGTCGGCAGTATGTATTACCAATCCTACCGGGAAGGGATGGATAACGTGGTCATCGTTGGCCCCCTCCCCGGCGAGCAGTATCAGGAAATCGTTTTTCCAGTGCTAGCGCCGAACCCGGACACGGATAAAAACATCCACTACGGCAAATACTCCGTCCACCTCGGCGCTAATCGGGGCCGGGGCCAGATTTACCCCACCGGGGAACCCAGCAATAACAACGCCGTTAAGGCGCCCCAGGCGGGAACCGTGAGCCAAATTACTCCCCTAGAAGCGGGCGGCGCCGAAGTGGTGTTAACCACAGACGCGGGCGATGTGACCGTCGCTATTCCCGCGGGGCCTGAACTCATTGTTAGTGAAGGGCAAACCGTGGCCGCGGGCGAACTGCTAACCACCAATCCTAACGTGGGCGGCTTTGGGCAAAAAGACACCGAAGTGGTGCTCCAAAACCCGGCCCGGATTAAATTCCTAGCAGTCTTCCTGGCGGGGATTATGCTAGCCCAAATCTTCTTGGTGCTCAAGAAGAAACAAATCGAGAAGGTTCAAGCCGCCGAGTTGAACTTCTAAAGGGAATTTTGAGAGCTTCCCTAGCTCTCTTCATGAATCCCCCTAAATGACAGCATCTCAACTTTGCAACTAGTACGGTTCAAACCTTGACCCTCACCCTAAATCCCTCTCCCAAAGAGGGAGAGGGACTTAAAACCTAGATATCAATAGGGTTTTGGCTCCCCTTCTCCCAGAATTGGGAGAAGGGGCTGGGGGATGAGGGCAAGCAAAGAGTGTTCTCATAACGCTGAATGCCGCTATATAAGCTTGAAAGTAGGAACAAAAGAATGGATGAAATAAATCAATATCGGCAAATTATCAATCAAGTCCTTGTTCCCTGTACTAAAATTTCTTACGCCAATGCAAATATTCAAAATCGTCTAGTTATTGACGAAAAGCACGACCAGTATTGGGTTATTTCCGAAGGGTGGCAAAATAATCGGCGCTATCACAGTGTTTTAATTCATGTGGAAATGATTGATTCTAAAATTTGGATACAGTGTGACAATACAGAGGAGGGTATCGCTCAGGATTTGTTAAACTCGGGCGTTCCTAAAGAAGAAATCGTTCTAGGCTTTCAGGAGCCTCAAGTCCGTTCCTATACTGGCTTTGCCGTCGCTTAACCCCTTGTCCCTCCACCCTAACGTCTAGTTAAGCGATTCAACTCAGTGCCGAGTGGGCTGAAGCTTTTCATTTCCCAACTGGTTTTTCCCATGTCCCCGTCCCCCCAACCCCTCCTCGCCAAATCTCCAGCGGAGTTAACCGAATGGGTTCAATCCCAGGAGCTCCCCCCCTACCGGGCTAAACAAATTCGTCACTGGCTCTATCAAAAACAGGCCCGCTCCCTCTTAGAAATGTCGGATTTGCCCAAAGCCTGGCGCGAGCGCCGTCAAGATTATCCCCTGGGGCGCTCTAGCATTGAACAGCGCCGAATCGCGCCGGATCAAACCCGTAAATATTTGCTGAAACTTCAGGACGGCTTAATCATTGAAACCGTGGGCATTCCCAGCGCCAAGCGCTTGACGGTCTGCGTGTCTTCCCAGGTGGGGTGCGCTATGGATTGCAGCTTTTGCGCCACGGGAAAAGGGGGGTTTCTGCGTAATTTGGAAGCCTACGAAATTGTGGATCAGGTGTTGACGGTTCAAGAA
>JBKCES010000264.1:0-8625 GCA_046304295.1 Cyanobacteriota bacterium
GTTCCGTAATCTCGCAATCAAGGAGTCGGGCCAGACCCCCCGCCGCGGCGCCGTGCATGACGTCGGCGAAGACCCGCAGTTTGCCCTCGGTAATGGCGGCCCGGATGGGTTCGGAGTTAACTTTCGCTTGCAGAGCTTGACAATACTTGGGCCAGGGGTCAAAAGAACGAATCAGTCCGGGTTCCGGGACTGGGTTAAGGGCGTCGCCTAACCGAGCCTCGATTTGCCCCGTCACCTCTTCTCCCACCGAGCCGCCAAAGGCGCCTTTGACTTTTAAACCCAAATAGCGGGCGGGGTTATGGCTGGCGGTTAAGACCAATGCGCCCAGCGCCTGTTCTTCATAGGCCGCCCAACTGTAGGCCGGGGTGGGGGCATAGTCCTGGGAAAGCCAGACCTCAAACCCTTGTGCCGCCACCGTTTCCGCCACGAGCTGGGCGAAGTTTTCCGCCATAAAGCGCCGGTCGTGGCCGACGATGATCAGATTTTTCCGCCCGGAACCGCCAAAGGTTTCCGCTAAGACCTGGGCCGCGACCGCCGCGACGCAAGCGACCCGCTCAAAGGTAAACTCCGCCCCGATGACCCCCCGCCAGCCATCGGTTCCAAACTTGATCGGCGCCGGTGTAAACCCCATAATGACCAGACTTGCCTAAGCCTAAAAACTGCCCCAATTTTACTGGATTTGGGCCAGAAAGCCACGCAAAACCGCTGTTTCCAGACGGGGGCCGTAGGTGGTGACGACCTGGGCCGCCGCTAGGGAGGCCAGTTGACCCGCCTTGTTGTAGCCTAACCCCTGGGTGAGACCGTAGAGAAAGGCTCCCGCATACATATCCCCGGCGCCGACGGTGTCCAGGGCTTGCACCGGAGTGGTGGGAATTTCCAGTAAGGTCTCGCCGTCAAAGATGAGCGAGCCTGCGGCGCCGCGGGTAATGGCGAAGCCTTTAGCTAGGGTTTTGCAGTAGTCCAGGGCCGCAGTCAACTCCTCCGTTCCCGCTAGGGTCAACGCTTCGGTTTCATTGGCGAAGAGGAAATCCAAACCGGGGCCGATCATTTCCAATAACCCCTCTTTAAAATAACGGGTCATATTGGGGTCGGAGAGGGAAAGGCTGGTTTTAACCCCCTTTTCTTGAGCCAATTCC
This sequence comes from Cyanobacteriota bacterium, assembly GCA_046304295.1. Classification (GTDB taxonomy): domain Bacteria; phylum Cyanobacteriota; class Cyanobacteriia; order Cyanobacteriales; family Microcystaceae; genus Synechocystis. The sequence continues at coordinate 1,137 of JBKCES010000264.1, forward strand.
CGAGCCTGGATCGCTGCGGCTTTAGCGGTGGAAGAGGTCACCAAATAGCCCTCTAAGTAGAGATAGTCCGAGTCCGCCAGCGCCTTCGGGTTTAACTCTTCGGCGTCGAGGCTGGCGGTAATCCCCAAAAAAGTGTTCATTGTCCGGTCGGCATCCGGGGTAATCAGAACTAAACATTTCCCCGTGGTTCCTTGGGGTAGGGCGCTGGGCAAGCCCTCGCTGTCCTCCTGATGGAGATTGGTTTCCAGCCCGCAGTCCCAGAGGTCTCGCAGATAAAACCGTCCCGCCTCGTCTTCCGCAACCTTGCAGGAGTAAAAACCCTTGCCCCCCAACTGGGCCAGTGCCACCATGGTATTGGCCGCCGAGCCGCCGCCGCTTTGTTTGCCCCGGTGGGGCGCCAATTGGGCGATCAGTTCGTTTTCCCGGATTTCATCTACTAGGGTCATCACCCCTTTCTCAATGCCTAGGGTCTGGAGTTGTTCCGGGGTAACGGTAAATTCCATATCTACTAGGGCGTTCCCCACTCCGTAAACATCGTACTTGCGTCCCATACTAACCTCAAAACGTTTGCGTCTCCCTAGTTATACCGCCCCCCTTCCCCCCAGACAAGAAGAGATGGTTTCCACTGGCGGGGTCGACCTTAGCCACCCCCCCCCCGCAGCTTGACTCAAACATATAGTCCCTAGCGGAGCGGTTAACCAGATTGTTGGACTTAACCCTTGCCATGCGGAGAAGGGTCGTGTAGGATAAAATCCAAGTTCGCCTGCCGAACCCCAATCTAATACACAAGATTTACTTCCCGGTGGGTCGCCTCGGCGCTCGCTGTAAATCCATTCAGAGAAGACACCTAGAGTGCACTCGTGGATTTTGGAGACAGGGGTTTTTATTGCCGATTTTAGGACGAAGCTTAGCTCGATAGCCCCGACTTAGCCATTTGGGAAACGAGACTAGCAGATTCTATCTTCCCCCGAGGTTCATTGATTTGATGCCCAACAAATTAGAGATGAGAATTATTTGGCCGTAGATCCAATCTCGACCTCTGAAAACTCCAACTAAAACTATGGCTATGACAATTCCTATCGCCATTCTCTGTGGTGGTAAAGGCACTCGACTTAAGGAAGAAACCGAGTTTCGCCCTAAACCCATGGTCATGGTCGGAGACCGACCTATGATCTGGCACATCATGAAAACCTACGCCCACTATGGCTTTACGGATTTCATGCTCTGTTTGGGATATAAAGGAGAGCAAATTCGCGACTATTTCATCAACTATGATTGGAACCACAGCGATATTCTTCTGCAATTGGGTGAAAAAAGTATTACCAAGCTCGACCAAGGCCATGATGAAGAAGACTGGCGTATTTGGCTTGTAAATACTGGGCAAGAAACCTTAACTGGGGGTCGATTGAAACGCTTGGCACCTTATCTGGACAAGATTGGCGCAGATTGGTTTATGGCGACCTACGGGGACGGCGTGGCCAACATTAATATTCAGGATTTACTAGCTTACCATCAAACCCATGGTAAGTTAGCGACAGTAACAGCAGTGCGTCCGCCTTCCCGCTTCGGTGAAATGGTGATCAAAGACCACCTAGTTGGTACTTTTAAAGAAAAACCGCAAACCAGCGAAGGCTGGATTAATGGCGGCTATTTTATTCTCCATCGTCAGGTTTTAGATTTGATTGCTAGCGATGAAACGACCTTTGAAGCGGAGCCTTTGCATACTCTAGCCGAAAAAGGGGAATTAGCCGTTTATCAGCATTCTGGATTCTGGCAATGTATGGATACCTATCGGGAGCTAGAGTTGCTTAACGAACTTTACCTTCATGGTCAAGCTCCCTGGAAAGTATGGCAGTAAATTATCAAGGTTTTTGGCGGGATAAGCGAGTCCTTGTCACGGGTCATACCGGTTTTAAAGGCTCTTGGCTTTGTGAATGGCTCCTCGATTTAGGCGCTTCAATTTGCGGATTGAGTTTGCCAGCCCCGACTCAGCCTTCCCTGTTTGAGCAATTGGCTTTAGGGAAGCGGCTAGACCACCATATTGCCGATATTCGGGATTTGGAGTTAGTTCAGAAATTAATTGTTGAGTGGCAACCAGAAATCTTATTTCATCTGGCGGCTCAACCTCTTGTCCGTAGATCCTATATTGAGCCAATAGAAACCTGGTCTGTTAATGTGATGGGCACGGTTCATGTTTTGGAGGCTCTCAAAGCTCTCCACTCTGATTGTGTCGGTCTCTTCATCACCACGGATAAATGTTACGAGAATCGGGAATGGCTCCACGGTTACCGTGAGAACGATCCCCTTGGGGGTTATGATCCCTACAGTTCCAGTAAAGCTGGCGCAGAGTTGGCGATTGCCTCTTGGCGCAATAGCTTTTTTCAGAGCAGCAATGTACGGATTGCCAGCGCTCGGGCAGGTAATGTAATTGGCGGCGGCGATTGGGCTGAAGACCGGATTGTTCCCGATGCAATGCGTGCTCTGGGTCGGGGTGACCCTATTCCTGTGCGGAATCCCCAAGCGACTCGTCCTTGGCAACACGTGTTGGAACCCTTAAGCGGTTATCTTTTACTCGCCCAAAGTCTTTACCAAGCTGATGATCTTCGGCGCCGAAAACTCTGCTCCGCTTTCAATTTTGGCCCAGCTTTAGACTCTAACCGTCCCGTGCGGGACTTAGTGGAGGCTATTTTGAGTCATTGGTCTGGCAGTTGGCTAGATCAATCGGATCCGCTAGCTGTCCACGAGGCGAATTTGCTTAATTTAGCAACGGATAAGGCTTTCCATATTCTCGACTGGCAACCGAGGTGGAATTTTGAACAAACCATCAAAGAGACGGTTTCTTGGTATAGAGAAGCCGAATCATCGGGATACGACTCCAGCTTTCTGCAGCAACTTACGCTCCAACAAATTCACCGTTATCAGCAGTCATGACTCAAACTACTGACCGTCAGTTAACTCAAAGTTCTAGTGTGGAAAGCATTCTGCGAGATAAAGTGTTTGCCTCAGTTTTGGAGTATTATCAACACAAGTTTAAGGAAAAGCCGTTTATTCCCGGAAAGACTTATGTCCCAGTATCTGGTAAGGTCTTCAATCAAGAAGAACTCGTTAAATTAGTGGACTCCTCCTTAGATTTTTGGTTGACGACGGGCCGCTATGCCGCTGAATTTGAGCAACGTTTTGCCGAGTGGATGGGAGTTAAGCATTGCCTTTTAGTAAACTCTGGGTCTTCGGCTAATTTAGTGGCACTATCCGCTTTGACTTCTCCGAAGCTGGGCGAGCGCCGCCTCCAACCTGGCGATGAAGTTATTACGGTAGCCGCCGGTTTTCCTACTACTGTTAACCCTATTTTTCAAAACCAGTTAACTCCGGTTTTTCTAGACGTTCAACTGCCCGGTTGTGACCTCGATGTTTCTCAATTAGAGTCAGCGTTAAGTGAAAGAACTAAAGCGATTATGGTCGCCCATACCTTGGGCAATCCTTTCAATCTAAAAGCGGTCATGGCTTTTGCGGAGGAGCATAATCTCTGGGTGATTGAAGATAATTGCGACGCAGTGGGCAGTGAATATAACAATCAGAAAACTGGAACTTTTGGGCATTTAGCAACCGTTAGTTTTTATCCTGCCCACCATATGACCATGGGAGAAGGGGGAGCGGTTTTAACCAACGATAGTCGCCTTAGGAAAATTGCGGAATCCTTCCGGGATTGGGGCCGGGACTGTTGGTGTCCGCCAGGGGTGGATAACACCTGCGGTAAGCGCTACAGTTGGCAGTTAGGAGATTTACCTTTTGGTTACGACCATAAATATACTTACTCTCACATCGGCTTTAACTTAAAAATGACCGATATGCAGGCGGCTGTCGGTTGCGCCCAGTTGGATAAATTGCCAGAGTTTGTGGAGCGGCGCCGTCATAACTTTGATTATCTTCACACCCGTTTACAAGATTTGAAGGATGTTCTCTGTTTACCAACCCCAACGGAGGATTCCAATCCTAGCTGGTTTGGATTTTTGCTTTCAGTTCAGGATAGTGCCCCCTTTACTCGTAATGACTTAGTTCAACACTTGGAAGAGAAGGGAATAGGCACTCGTTTATTATTTGGAGGTAATCTAGCTCGGCAACCCGCCTATGAGGGTCTCAGTTATCGAGTGGTGGGGGGTCTGGAAAATACAGACCGGGTGATGAACCAAACTTTCTGGATCGGCTTATATCCCGGTCTAACGGAGGAGATGTTAGATTATGTGGTAACGGTTATCAAAGATTTTTGTCGGCGCCGTTAATGGTTTAGGTCGCTATGTTAATAGCCATGGCACTTAATCAATCGCTATACGAGCAAGACTTTTACACGTGGACGAGTGAACAAGCCCAGGCCCTCGCCCAGCGCCGGGTCGAGCTTCTTGACTGGGAGCACCTAGCTCAAGAGTTGGTCTTTATAGGCGCTAGTGAAAAAAACGAAATCAAGAATCGATTGGTGGTTTTATTGTCCCACTTACTCAAGTGGTGCTATCAGCCCAGTAAACGCTCGATTAGCTGGTTTACCACCATTGCTAACCAGCGAGATGATTTACAGGATTTGTTAACCGAAAATCCCGGATTACGCCAATTTGTGCCGGGTTTACTGGTTAGGGCTTATCGTAATGCCAGACGAGAAGCGGCTGCGGAGACTGGTTTGAGGGCCGAAACCTTTCCTGAGGATTGTTCCTATGTTATTGAGCAAGTTCTAAATGCGGAATTTATTTGTGACACGAGTGCCGATTTTGAATGGACAGTACGCAAAGGCGATGTTTAATGAACTTAACGGGCAAAGTCGCAAAAGTTTCGATTCGAAAACTGTACCTCACCAATCCGTAAGTCGCCGCACCAAGTTATTATGGAAGAATTAATAGAATTACGAGAGTTGCTTCAAAAACAAGACTATGAAAATGCCTTGTTATTAATTGATGAACTCGAAGAGATGTCGAAGGAAGATAAACTTTCTAAAATTTACAGTTATGTTGTGGTTTTACTGGTGCATTTAATCAAGCAGTCGGCAGAGCAACGGACTACTCGTTCTTGGGATTTTTCTATTTACAATAGTGTGAAAAATATTAAGCGTGTTAATCAAAGAAAGCGGTCTGGAGGTGTCTATGCCAATAGAGAGCAACTGGTTGAGATTATTGAAGACGCTTTTGATATTGCCTTAAAAAAGGCGGCGCTGGAGGCTTTTGGAGGAATTTACTCAGAGCAAAAACTGAGTGAGCAATTTGATGAATTAGAGATAAGGCATCAAGCTATTACCTTCCTAAGTAGTGAGTAACCACTATTACACCCTAAATTAACAATCAATCAGTTTAATCCTCCTTCATCTAACAAGAACCAATAAAAATCACCCGCCTATTTAAGTCTGTTAATACATTTTAAGAACCTAAATCTTAAACTTACTCTCCTCTATGTTTGAACTAAATTCAGCCACCCTTTCCGGGTGCTGGGAAATTCTGCCGAAGATTCTTAAAGATAATCGAGGTTTTTTTGTCAAAACTTATCATCATGATTTTTTCGAGAAAAATGGGTTAGAAACCAATTTTAGAGAGGAATACTATTCTTTATCTTACCGAGGGGTCATTCGTGGGTTACATTTTCAACTCCCTCCTCACGATCACACTAAAGTAGTATATTGTATTCACGGTAAAGTTACTGATGTAGTAGTTGATTTGCGCAAATCCTCCCCCACTTATGGGCAATTTTCTCTCTTTGATCTGAATGCGGACAAGGGTAATATGGTGTATATTCCCTCCGGACTTGCCCATGGTTTTGAGGTGTTAACCGAGTCTGCTCTTATGATGTATAAGGTCTCGACTGTCTACAACCCTGATTCGGATACGGGAATTTTATGGAATTCCGTAGGAATGCATTGGCAAGCTGAGAATCCCATCATCTCCGATCGCGATCAAAACTTTCAACCATTGTCTGACTTTAGGAGTCCTTTTGTATGACATCGGTTTTGATTACAGGAAGCAATGGATTTATTGGAACCTCTCTAATTCAAGAGCTATTGAGATTGGGGCTAACTGTGAGTGTGCTGAATCGCACTTTTCCAGTGAAAAACTTTGATAGGATTAGAAGCTTTTGTTATGACGGCTCACAAATTAGTATTAAACAAGCTCTAGCGGAGTCTAATTGCGAGGCCGTTATTCATTTAGCTTCTTATTTTGTCCCTCGTCATCAACCTGAAGATTTAGAGTCGTTGGTGTCAAGTAACTTACTATTTTCTACCCAGCTTTTAGATGGAATGGCTCAACTGGAAATCAAAAAGCTCATTAATACAGGAACTTACTGGCAACATTATCAAGATACCACTTACAATCCTGTTTCCCTCTATGCAGCAACAAAACAAGCTCTTGAAGATATTCTAGTTTACTACGTCAACAGTCAAAAAATTGACGCAATAACGTTAAAATTATTTGACACCTATGGCCCGGGAGATACAAGACGAAAAGTTGTTAATCTTTTGTTAGAAGCCGCTATTAATGAAACCCCGTTAAAGCTTTCTCCCGGTGAACAAAAATTAAGTTTAGTTCATGTAGAGGATGTAGTTTCTGCCTATGAAATTGCTCTAAATTTATTAACTAATCGCTCTGGTTATCATCATAATTGTTATGGTGTTGCCCATTCTGAAGTTTATTCATTGAAGCAGATTGCTAATTTAGTTGAACGGGTAACCGGAAAAAACCTAAAGACTGAATGGGGAGCTTTGCCTTATCGAGATCGAGAAGTGATGGAACCTTGGACAAATTTTACAGCGTTACCGGGTTGGCAACCTCAAATTAGTCTTCAGCAGGGTTTGGCACAGTTAATTGAGCCGTTAGAATGACAGCAAATCCTACAGTGGTTTAATGATGGATGGCGACGGTTTTTCCGGGTCTTTAGGCTCGCATATGGTTTTGTAACAAGGATTACATTTTGAGGCGAGCCCCCACTCAAATCTGCTTTACTGCATAAAACCTTATTTTGTCAAGCATAGTAAACCCACAAGAGCCGTTTTTCCTCCAGTTTCTAGGGCGAAACATCTTAGGGCCTGATAGGGTTGAGAAATATTTTGGGGCGATCGCCTGTAATTCAGAGGGGTCGGTCATCCGTTGGCGGGCTTCATGGTTTATGATAAATGCTAGATTTGTTAGCGAGAATATGCGGAGGATAAAGCGATGGTGGCCATAACAGCCCAGGAACTGGAGCGTCAAATGCCCGATGCTCGTAAATTGTTGAGTGATGAGCCAGAGATAGAAAGTTCTTTGCACTATATGCAGTTGCTTCTGTTGGTAACCAGCTTGGAATGGGCTTGGCGGGAGCAGGATGATTTTTTTATCGGGGCTAACCTAACGATTTACTTTAGTCGTCAGCAACTGAAGCATCGGGATTTTCGTGGCCCAGAGTTTTTCCTCGTAAAAAATACCACTAGGGAACCCCGTAATTCTTGGGTGGTGTGGGAAGAAGATCAGCAATTCCAAATTCAGAA
>JBKCES010000265.1:0-17998 GCA_046304295.1 Cyanobacteriota bacterium
GCCGGGAGATTTCGGCGCTCTCCGTCTGAGAAAAGCCCAGATCTGGTAAGATAGCTTACAACTCTTGGGAATTTAGTTGGGCTTGGCTCTGGTCGGGCAAGGAGCGGGGGTTCCCTCGCGCCTTCTTCGCCTAGAATCACAATAATAAGCTTGCCTGCAATGGAAACCGGGTTAACAAACAGTTTTGCACTATAGAGGAAACTTATGACCACTCACCTAGACCGCGTGGTTTTGATCGGTGTCGCCGGGGATTCCGGTTGCGGAAAATCGACTTTTTTGCGCCGTCTGATCGATCTTTTTGGGGAAGAGTTTATGACGGTCATCTGTCTGGATGACTACCATAGCCTCGACCGCCAAGGCCGTAAAGCCGCCGGTGTGACGGCGCTGGATCCCAGAGCCAATAACTTCGATTTGATGTACGAGCAAATCAAGGCGCTGAAGTCCGGCCAGTCCATCATGAAACCCATCTATAACCATGAGACGGGCATGATCGATCCCCCGGAAAAAATCGAACCCAATAAGGTCGTGGTCATTGAAGGTCTCCACCCCCTCTACGACGAGCGGGTGCGGGAGTTAATCGATTTCGGCGTTTACCTCGATATTAGCGACGAAGTTAAAATTAACTGGAAAATCCAGCGGGACATGGCGGAGCGGGGTCACACCTACGACGACGTCATCGCTTCCATTAACGCCCGCAAACCGGACTTCACCGCCTATATCGAACCCCAAAAACAACACGCCGACGTGGTGATCCAAGTCCTCCCCACCCAATTGCTTCAGGACAAGGAAAGCAAGCTCCTACGGGTGCGGTTGGTGCAAAAAGAAGGGGTGAAATTCTTTGAGCCAGCTTACCTCTTCGACGAAGGCTCCACCATCGACTGGCGCCCCTGCGGTCGCAAACTGACCTGCACCTATCCCGGCATCAAGATGTATTACGGGCCGGATAACTTCATGGGCAACGAGGTCTCCATTCTGGAAGTCGACGGCAAATTCGACAACTTAGAGGAAATGATCTACGTCGAGAGCCACCTCAGCAAAACCGGCACCAAATACTACGGAGAAATGACAGAACTTTTGCTCAAGCACAAGGAATACCCCGGCTCTGAAAACGGCACCGGTTTGTTCCAGGTGTTAGTTGGCTTAAAAATGCGGGAAGTTTACGAGCAATTGACCGCCGAAGTTAAAGTTCCGGTGACGGTTTAAGAATCCCGGTTTCGGGCTTTATCCCCCTAAATCCCCCTTTGTAAGGGGGACTTTGAAACAAGTTCCCCCCTTGTCAAGCTACGGTGTACACAGATCTCGGTTAAAGACTCAGTTTTGGGTTTTATCCCCCTAAATCCCCCTTTGTAAGGGGGACTTTAAAGGCCGATTCCCCCCTTTCCAAGGGGGGCTAGGGGGGATCTCGGCACTTGTGTATGCACAGTAGCTTTCTAAGGGGGGTCAGGGGGATTCTTAAGATTTCTGCGCAAAGCGGCGCCGATTAGATCCTAGTCAATTTTGTTAAGGTGTGTTAAGCGTAGCGGTAACACACCCTACTATTTTCTGGGTTATCCCGATGGTGCAATTTCTGATTGTGGTGATTCTGGTGCTCTTCGCCGGAGTCCAGTTTTTTCAGTGGTTAATGGGAATTATCCTACCCCTGCCCTGGTATTGGCTGGGGGGCGCTTTTTTAGCCGTGGCCTCCAATTACCAGCGAGCGCCGGCGCCGATCTTTCCCCCCAGTGTGAATCAGCCTCTCCAACAAAGCGCCGTCCTTGACTCCCCAGCACCGCCCTTGATCGAAGACGCCGAATGAGCGCCCCCCGTTTTTCGCCCCAGGTCTTAGAAGAGATTCGCCAGCGCCTAGATATTGTGGAAATTATTTCCGAGCATGTGGTGCTGAAAAAAAAGGGGCGGGATTATCAGGGTCTTTGTCCTTTCCACGACGAGAAAACCCCCAGTTTTACCGTTAGTCCCGCTAAGCAGGCCTACTATTGCTTTGGCTGTCAGGCCGGGGGCAACGCCATTAAGTTTTTGATGGAGATTCAGAAAACCTCCTTTAGCGAGACCGTTTTAGACCTGGCCCGGCGCTATCAAATTCCTATCCAGACCCTAGCGCCGGAGGAGAAAAGAGAATACCAGCGTCAACTCTCCCTGCGGGAGCAACTCTACGAAATTTTGGCGGTGGCGGCCCAGTTCTATCACCACGCCCTCTTCCAACCCCAGGGAGAGCCTGCCCGGCTTTACCTCAAGGAAAAACGGCGCTTGAGCGACCAGACGATTCAGACCTTTCAACTGGGCTACGCGCCGGAGGGCTGGGAGGCGCTGTACCGCTACCTAGTGGAGCAGAAAAATTATCCCCGTTCTCTGGTGGAAGAAGCCGGGTTAATCCAAGCCCGCCGGGAGGGGAGCGGCCACTACGACCGTTTCCGCCATCGTGTGCTGATTCCCATCCGGGACGACCGGGGCCGGGTCATCGCCTTTGGCGGTCGCGCCCTCGGCGCCGAGGAGCCGAAGTACCTCAACTCCCCAGAAACGCCCCTGTTTAGTAAGGGCAAAATTCTCTTTGCTTTAGACCGGGCTAAAAAAGCCATCCAAAAAGCCGACCGCGCCATCGTGGTGGAGGGTTACTTCGACGTCATGGCCCTCCACGGTCGCGGGATTGAAAACGCCGTGGCGGCGCTGGGGACGGCGCTCAGTCAGGAACAAGTCAAGGCGCTTCTGCGCTACACCGACTCTAAACAAATTATTTTCAACTTCGACGCCGACAAAGCGGGGGTTAAAGCCGCGGAACGAGCCATTGGCGAAATCGGAGTCTTAGTCTATAGCGCCCAGGTGAACTTACGCATTTTAAACCTTCCCGCTGGTAAAGACGCCGACGAATTTTTACTCGGCGCCCCGGACGCCGTCGCCCAATATCAAGAGTTAGTGGAGCAAGCGCCGTTGTGGATTGATTGGCAACTGGAGCAACTCCTAGCGGGGCAAAATTTAAAACAGGGAGACCAGTTTCAAGCCGTAGTCCAAGGCATGATCGTCCTCCTCCAACGCCTAGAGGATTCCAACCAACAACTCCACTATCTTCAGGTTTGCGCCGAGCGTCTTAGCCAGGGTAATAGTAGTCTGGCGTCCCGCCATTTTCAGGCGCTCCAAGCCCAACTCCGGCCCGTTTCTCTGACCTCCCGGCGCCGGGATGTCCCCCAGGCGAAACCGATTTTTAAAAACCCGGAAAATATCGGTCTTTGGAAAGTGGAATCCCTGCTACTCCGGCTTTATCTCCATTGCCCCACCGTCAGATCCCAGATCCGCCAGGCCCTAGAAGAGCGAGATTTACTCTTTAGTTTCGCCGAGCACCGTCTCCTCTGGCGGCGCTTGCAGGCACTAGAAACGGATTTAGAGCTAACCTCTGACCCAGAGAATCAACTGTTAGCCCAAGTTCCTTTCCTTTATGGGGAAGATCCTGCGGAGTTCGAGGCGGTGGAGCCGCTCTTGTTTTTAACAGAAAAGGCCCAAAAGGGATTAAATAACCTTGAATTAGAGCTTGAAAAGGCACTGTGGACGCTGGAGCGTGAAACCTGGCTTAGCTATAGCCGTTACTGCCTAGAAGGCCTCAACCAACTCCATGATCCCTGGGCTAACCCGGAACAAGGTCACCATTTTACGGAAGAATACAAAAGAGCGCGGCGCCGAATACAAGACCTCGATCAACTCAGGCGGTGCTCTTAGCCTGTATTTAGAAGTCGGTCTGTCCGGCTTTTGTCCCTCACTCGCAAGAATACCGCTACATGTCTCATTTGTTCAGCGGTAGATCTTCTAAATAAGCGCCGATGGCACTGATAAACTCCTTGCCATATTGATCCAGCTTATGCTGGCCCACGCCGGAAACCTTGAGAAATTCCTCCGGGGTTTTGGGGCGACTGCGGGCCATGAGGCGCAGAGTGGAATCGGCGAAAATCATATAGGGGGGAATTCCCTGCTTATCGGCCAACTGTTTGCGCAAGCGCCGGAGATACTCGTAAAGTTGCTCGATTTCGTGGGCCTTGGGTTTGAGATCGGCGCTGGTCTGTAGCGGTTTTTTAACCACTAGGCGCACCGTTTGCTCGCGCCGCATCACCTCCCAGCTTTTAGCGTTCAGCTTTAAAATGCCGTAACCGTCGGCGCTTTGGTCTAAAAATCCCTGTCGGAGGAGAGAGCGCCCCAATTGTTTCCACTCCTCCCCGGTGCGGTCTTTGCCAATGCCGTAGGTGGAAAGTTGGTCGTGACCCCGTTCCCGAATTCTCGGATTGGAGACCCCCCGCAAAACTTCAATAATATAGGTCATACCGTAGCGCTCCCGACAGCGGGCCACGCAGGAGAGAAATTTCATCGCCTCCGTGGTCCAATCCTCCAGGGGATGATCCGCCAGACAATTATCGCAATGTCGGCAGTTGCCGCTTAAAAATTCGCCAAAATAGCTTAACTGCACCGAGCGCCGACATTCCGTGGCTTCTGCGTATTCGAGCACCTGTTGTAGTTGGTGGTGGGCGATTCTCTGTTCTTCGAGGTCGCTTTTTTGTTTAATGAAATACTCTAAATTGCGAATATCGCCGTAGTTCAAAAATAACGTGCATCTCGCTTTTTCGCCGTCCCGTCCCGCCCGGCCGGCTTCCTGATAATAACTCTCTAAATTGCGGGGTAAATTGTAATGAATGACAAAGCGAACGTCGGGTTTATTGATGCCCATACCAAAGGCGATGGTGGCCACCATCACCTGAACATCGTCGCAAATAAAACGGGTTTGATTCTCCTGCCGGGCCTTATCCGTCATGCCCGCGTGGTAGGGCAAAGCCGCAATTCCCTCGGTTTGGAGTCTCGCCGTCACCTGATCTACCGTTTTCCGACTCAGGCAGTAAATAATGCCCGACCCCTGAGCGCTTTTCACTCGGGCTAAGAGTTGTCCAAACCGATCCGCGGCGCCGGTGACCACCTCATAGTAAAGATTAGGACGGTTAAAACTGGAGACGTGGAGATGGGGGGTTTTGAGGTTTAATTGTTGGACAATGTCCTGACGCACCCTTGTTGTCGCCGTGGCCGTCAGCGCCATGATGGGCAGTTGGGGATAACGGCGCCGGATTTGGCTCAGTTGCCGGTATTCCGGTCGAAAATCGTGGCCCCACTCGGAGACGCAATGGGCTTCGTCTAGGGCTAAAAACGCCACCCCCACTTTTTGAAAGAGGGTTTCTAAAAATTCGAGAAAATGGGCGGACAGCAACCGTTCTGGCGCTAGGTAGAGGAGCTTAATTTTTCCCGCTAAAATAGCCGCCACCCGTTCCTGGGTTTCCTTGGCGCCGAGGGTGCTGTTTAAAAAGGTGGCGCCGACGCCGTTCTCCACCAGCGCCGTCACTTGGTCCTGCATGAGGGCGATCAAAGGCGACACCACTAGGGTGATCCCCGGTTGCAGGAGCGCTGGCAGTTGAAAACAGAGGGATTTGCCGCCGCCGGTGGGCATGATAATCAGTGCGTCCCGTCCCTGCAGGGCCTGTTCGATAATCTCCCGCTGGCCCGGACGAAAAGTATCGTAGCCAAAGTAGTATTTAAGGGACTGCTCCAGCGCCTGGGGGTGGGCGCTCAGGGGATGGGCGGCGGTCATGAAGCCAGAGTCGGAAAGAGATTAAGGTCGTAGGTTTAAAGGAGAAAAACCCTTAATAGTTTAGCCCAATCCGCCCGCGGCGCCCTCTGGGGCTTCCATTTTGGGGAATCACTGCTAAAATTAGGTCTGATTCTTGGGGACTTAATTTTGGAGCGCCGAGAAAAAGGGGTTATTTTAAGCTTTTGATTGGGATTAACGCCGCGGGACTGGACTCATGGGAATGATTCGATTGATGCACGCCAAGCTCCATCGAGTGCGGGTGACGGAAGCTAATGTCAATTATGTGGGTAGTATTACCATCGATCCTGACTGGTTAAATCAGGTCGGTATTTTGCCCCTAGAAGAAGTCGATATTATTAACCTCAATAACGGTCGGCGCTTTTCCACCTACGCCATCCCCGGGCGGGCTGGTAGCGGCGAAATTTGCCCCAACGGCGGCGCTGCTCTCCTCTGTCAACCGGGAGATTTATTAATTATTTACGCTTATGAATCTCGGGAGCGCCGGGAAGTGTTAAGCCAAGGACACCAGGCGAAAGTCTTTGTAGCCGGGGAAGGAACTGAACCGCCCCGATTTTACCGACAAAGCCTCGTTCCCCAGGGGGAGGGCATCAATTTTCAATCCCTCGAAGAGTTTTTAGCTCCGGCGGAAATCAGCCTAATCCCAAAATAGGGAAGACCGATAAAGGCGCTCTAGGGCGAAGGGAATCAGTGCCAAGGATAGTTTGAGAAACCAAGGTGCCAGCAGGAGAGTACACAAGGTTCCAAGAATGGAAAGACAAGCGAGGCTCACCTTAGCGGCTTCTTCTCTGACCTGAAGGAACGCCAAGGCGGTGAGCGCCGAAAAAACCAAAGCCAACACTGAAATGACCAACATGGGCTAATTCCACAAGAAAATTAGGGTTAAAGACTGGGGATAACGATCTTGAAACGACGACCGGCAGAGCTTAGCTCTCCGTATTTACCCTTAGCCCTCCTAGGGTATCATAAAGTTTTGTAAATGTAAAGTAGAGATCCGGGTCGCATCCCGTCTACCCGACATTCCGCAGGTTGGGAAGTCTGCTGGGGTATTTTATCAAGGATCCTAAAATCCTGATGCTGTAAGCATTACAGGTGGATAGCAGACAGCACTAAGGCTGAATTTTGAGACGGCGAGGATCCCACGCATGGCAAATAACCCAAGAAAGAGGGAAAAATCAGTCCAATCCATATCTAGCTCAATTCCCGAAAGCCTTGCCTAGACTGGCTTTTAAAATACTCAAGATTCCCATGGCAACCTGCGGGATGTAGATTTTATCACAACCTGCGAAATGTGGGTTCCTAGTGATGATGGCAATGTTAACCAGCGTTTGATTGTCGTTGAAAGCGAGAAAAAACGAGGATCTGACCTCCAGTCTATGAATACTTTTTTTCGCAGATGATCACATATTCAAAAAGCATCGTATTAACCTTAGCGCCTTTTTGATTGCTGGGGGAATTTTGGGAGGGCATCACTTTACTGCTCAGCGCCCGTTCATAGGTAATTTGGTGTTTAAAGCCATACTGCTCAAACTGCTCGGCGATAAATTGATCGGTGGGTAACTGCGCTCCCTTTACCGTTCGATTACCCACGAGATAAATAACTTTTCCGCCTGGGTTGATCCGGGGCGCAATTTGGGCAATAGAGTCTTGTAAATCAAAATAAAAAGCGGAGACATCCAGCGCCCTTTTTTCATCAATTTGGGCGATTTGACTAATCCTTTTCTCTAAAACACCCCGATTATATAATCGTTTGACCCGTTTGCCGCCCATTAAGGCGTTATCTAGTTTTCTGGCTTCGTTAACGCCCAACCACTCATTGGCTAAGGTGGAAAACTGACCGTAGGCCACCGTGGTGCGACTATCGCCGTAGGGGGGGCTGGTGAGGACAACGTCAAAGGTTTGTCGGGGGCTAACCTCCGCCGAAAACGGCACTTGTCGGAGTTCTAGGCGGGTGTCTTCCTGAATTTTTGGGAAATAATAGTCGGCGTAAATCTGAATAGAGTCGGTTAATTTCTTAAAAAAGGCGCTGAAGACATCAGGATTAAAGCTTAATATTTCCGCCGGTTTGATGCGATATAATTTGAACTCATTATTGCGGGTATAGGAACATTCTCGAATCGTTTCGGCGTAGGGCACCAGAAAAAAGTTTTTAATTTTCTGGTCTTCAATCTGATCGATAAAATACTTTAAAACATTGAGATTCTGGGCGACTACGGGGGAAAACCAGTAATCGATATTGGTGATTTTCGGCAGTTCTAAATGATTTAAATTTTTTTCCTTTTTGACAAACTCAAACACCGCTTCCCGCAGTTTTTGCTGAGCTTCATCCAGCGCCGCCGGGGCGATTTTCGTAAATTTAGCCTGGGTAATTAAAATGGCCAAGGGATTGAGATCAAAGCCAAACATTTCCGTAATTCCCACATCCAGCGCCGCGGCGAAGGAAGAGCCGGAACCACAATAGGGATCAAGCAAGGTTCCGCAGGTAATTCCCAGGCGCTTGAGCAGAGCGACGCCAATTTGGGGCAACATCGTCGCCGGATATTTATGGAGATTAGGGTACAGATCGGCGTAACCCTGGTCGGCAAAATCTAGAGTTTTATCCCGAATAATGGGGTATTTCATCGGAGGCGCTGGAAAACGTAGGTTAAAACCCCGGGTGTGGCCACCCCTCTGCGGGACGGGAACAGTAGCCGCAATTTCCGACGTAAAATTCCCCTCCAGAGGCAGGGGCGTTAAGGTGTAGCAGACTGATATCTGACATCTGTTATCTGATATCTGTCCTAAGCCGATTCGGGTTTGGGCAAAGAGGACGGGTGAAGTAAAATTTCCGCCGTGGAGCGCTTCTCTACCATTTCCGGCGTAATCATACAGTGTTTCAAATCCTGACGAGAGGGCAGTTCGTACATCACCTCCAGCATCAACTCCTCCACAATGCCCCGCAGAGCGCGAGCGCCGGTTTTGCGACGGTAGGCTTCCTTGGCGATGGCTAAAATCGCTTCGGGGGTAAAGTCTAACTGGACGTTATCCATGCCCAACAGGGTTTGATATTGCTTAACCAACGCATTGCGGGGTTGGGTGAGAATGGCCACCAGCGCCGCCTCATCTAGGGGATTAAGGGATGCCATGACGGGAATCCGTCCCACAAACTCCGGGATCATGCCGAATTTAACCAAATCGTCCGGCTCCACCTGCCGGAGCATGTCAGCGACCCGTTGTTCCTTGGTTAAGGGTTCCCCCGCCCGCACAAAACCGATGGACTTCTTGCCTTGGCGCTGTTCGATCACTTTCTCTAGACCCACAAAAGCGCCGCCGCAGATGAAGAGAATATTGCTGGTGTCAATCTGAATGCAATCTTGATAAGGATGCTTCCGTCCTCCCTGAGGTGGCACATTGGCCACCGTGCCCTCCAGCATTTTCAATAATGCCTGTTGGACTCCTTCCCCAGAGACATCCCGAGTAATAGACGTATTTTCGCTCTTGCGGGCAATTTTATCAATTTCGTCAATGTAAATAATGCCCCGTTGGGCTTCCTCAATATCCATATCCGCCATTTGCAAGAGCCGCAACAAAATATTTTCTACGTCTTCCCCCACATAGCCCGCTTCCGTTAAGGTGGTTGCGTCCGCCACCGCAAAGGGCACATCTAAAATTTTGGCCAAGGTCTGGGCCAGCAGAGTTTTCCCCGATCCGGTTGGCCCCATGAGCAAAATATTGGATTTTTGCAATTCAATGCCGTTGGTGCCCGCTTCCCGATGTTGGTGGAGTAAGTTCAGGCGTTTGTAATGGTTATAGACCGCCACAGAAAGGACTTTTTTAGCCTCGTCCTGACCAATCACATACTCGTCCAGATACTCCTTAATAGCCGTCGGTTTAGGTAATTGGGAAAGAGTTAACGGCGCCTTGGGAGATTTGCTTTTTTGCCCCTTTTCCTGGGGCCGTTGAGGGGGCGGCTCCGGCGCGTCTAGAAGCTCTTCGTCGAGGATTTCGTTACACAACTCCACGCATTCGTCACAGATATAGACCCCCGGCCCCGCGATTAACTTGCGTACTTGCTCCTGGGACTTGCCGCAAAAAGAGCACTTGAGATGGGTATCGAATTTAGACATGGGCGTTACCGGAGGGGGTGAAGAGAAACGAAAAGCCTAGGAGCGGGAAATCACTTGATCAATCAAACCATAATTTTTGGCGTCTTCCGCAGACATAAAAAAGTCCCGTTCCGTGTCCGCCGCAATCTGGTCTAAGGGTTGCCCCGTATGTTCCGCCAGCATGGTATTCAAGCGACCCTTGATATATAAAATTTCTCGGGCTTGAATTTCGATCTCCACCGCCTGTCCCTGGGCGCCGCCGAGGGGTTGGTGAATCATGATCCGAGAACTGGGTAGGGCCATGCGTTTACCCTTCGCTCCGCCGGAAAGGAGAAAGGCACCCATGCTGGCCGCTAGCCCAAAGCAGATAGTGCCCACGTCGGGGCGAATCTGTTGCATGGTGTCGTAGATGGCCAAACCGGCGTAAACGGAGCCGCCGGGGGAATTGATATAGAGTTGAATATCTTTTTCCGGGTCTTCGGCGTCTAGGTACAACAACTGGGCCACGATGGAGTCCGCCACTTGGTCGTCCACGGGAGTGCCCAGAAAGACAATGCGCTCCCGCAGAAGTCGGGAATAAATATCAAAGGCTCGCTCCCCTAGCCCCGATTGCTCCACGACCATCGGCACAACATTGGCAATGGCGGGACGGCGATAACTCTGGAAGGAATAGGGAGACATGACCATAGGGTTCAAGGGGAGCGGATAAGTTGGAAAGGAGACCCAGGGGCAAGCTGAGCTAGCCCTTATTATGACGCCATTTTTAGCCAGCGCCGGTTTCCCCCTCCCCTTTTGCCTCGGATTTCGGCGCTGTCCAGGTCACCTTGACCTTGTCCCGGAGCCAAGTTTGGACGGCTTGGATCGCAAACTCCTCCCGCACATAGTTTTCAATTTGGGCCTTGTCGTAGGTTTGTCCTTGACTTTTGAAGAGCAGAGCCATTTCGGTCGCCCGGTCTTCCACGGCCTTGGGATTGGGTTTGAGGTTCTGGGTTTCGGCGATTTTCAGGTAAATCAGGCGCCCAGAGAGGACTTGGATGGCGTTGGGTCGGGCCTCTTCCCGCAGACTAGGCAGGTTTTCTGGGGCGAAAATTTGTTGAAGTTGGACATCGCTCAGGCCCATCTGTCGCATTTGCGCCAAGGTCTGCTGAAGCTGTTGGGTGATTTCCGCTTCGATGGCGGTCTCGCTCAATTCAAGTGGGCAACGCTCTAACAGCGCCGTTAAAACCGCCTGATCTAGGTTGTTGTCCCGCTGTTGTTGAACTTGGGTCTGGAATTGCTCCGCGAGGTGTTCCTTGAGTTGTTCGAGGGAGCCGTACTCTTCTCCCACCTCGGCGGCGAAGTCGTCGTCTAGTTCTGGCAGTTCCTTGGCTTTGAGTTCCTTGAGGGTGACCTCTAGCAGAGCTGTCGACCCTTGTAACGTCTCAACGTTGTATTCCTCGGGAAACTGAACGGAAATTTGCCGGGTTTCCCCTAGGGTCATCCCCGTCATGCCTTCCACTACCCCTTGAATCTGAAGTTTATCCGGCGAGAGGTCTAGTTTCAGGTTTTCTCCCTTCAGTTCCGGGATTTCCTCCCCGGCGCCGCCGCCTTCCGCTAGCCGATAGCCCCGATGGTCGATAATCACCACATCCCCCAACTCGGCGCCGCGGTCTTCGATGGGCACCAGGGTCGCCAGGTCGCTTTGTTTATTGGCCAACCAGTCCTCGACCCATTGGGGTTTGAACTCCACCTCCTCCGCTTCCACGGCCAAGCCGTCAATGTCCCCCAATTCGACGCTGGGGAAGACGTCCACCAGCACCTCGTAGGTGAAATCTTGCCCGGGGGTAAAGAGACCGACCATGTTGTCAAAAGCTTGAACAAACTCCGGCTGACTGATGGGGGCGATTTTTTCCTGGGAGAGGGCGTTTTGATAGGTCGAGCTAATCAAATCCTCCAGAACCTTAGCTTTGATATAACCGGCGCCGAGACGTTGAATCAGAACGGGACGGGGAATTTTCCCAGGGCGGAAACCGGGAATCCTGACGGTGTTGGCCAGTTGCTTGAGGGTGGCTTCGTGGGCCTTTCGGGATTGGTCGGCGGGAATCTCAATGGCTAAACGCAGACGGCTGGCAGGGAGTTTTTCCTGGGTGACTTTCATTGACGGGAAATCTGGAGAACAACAATATAGACAAGGGATTGGGCGGGAGACCTGCGAAAAAACGGGTTCTTTTCCTTCACCTCTAACAGGGCGCCGGCTAGATCCCTAGAGTTCTGGAGCAAGGCGCGCAAACCCTCATCCTACCAAAAAAAGGAGAGATTCTACGGTAGGGGTTAGAAATTAGACGGTGCCGAGGGAAAAGCGCTGGCCCCGTTCCACAAACCCCCGAAAGCCCTCGGCTATAGCGGTGGGGCGCTCCCCCTGTTGATAGCCGTAGAGCCACATTTTAGCTTTGATCTCCGGGGGGAGTTGGGCTAGCTCTCCATAATGGGCGTGGACGGGACTGGGACAAGTAGAAATTTCGCAGTCGTGGAAAATTAAATCCGCCTGCTGGTAGTAGGCGGTTAACCCCGCTTCTCCGTAGCCCAATTTAGTGTCGGTTGTTAAAAAAATTTTTTGCCCCTCAATCTCAAAAAAGAGTCCGTAGGCAGGCATTAACATAAAGCCTGTATTGACATGGTTGAGTTTAATCAAGTTAAAGGTTATGCCTTCCCACATAAAATATCCATTGGGTTTCAATGGATGAATCTGAAAAAAGGTGTCCAGATCCGCTAATTCCCCTTCAATGGCTTCCATCCCTCCCGCTAGGCTTTTGTGCCAGAGATCGACGGCGATGTCCTGACTGAGGTAAAGGATCGGTTTTTCACAGTTGGGGTCAAATTTAGTCACAAAGCCGATGTACTCCAACCCCCCCACATGGTCGGAGTGGAGATGACTGATATAGATATCGGTAATGTCTCGGTGGGAATAGCCCGCTTTAGCGAGGGAAAAGCGAATATCCGTGCCGCAGTCAATGAGTAGTTTTTTGCCATTTTCCGCTAGGAATAACAGATTCGATTGAAAGTTATTGGGATCAAGGGTGAAAGCGGAGCCGGCGCCGAGGAAAAGGAGTTCCATTAGAAGGAGGAGGAAGGAGGAATGGGGGGAGGGGGAGGAAAAGAGAGGATGTCCTAATGTCTAACGTCTAATCCCTAATTTAATTTCTCTCAAAACTTGGCGCTAGGAGGCCCGGGCGGGCATGACGGCGCTTAAGGAGTCGTAAAGCGCCTGAAGACGGGTTTTAACGTCAGGGGGGCAGGAGGAGAAGTAAATATAAAATTGACCGGGCTGGGGCGCCGGTTGATCCAACACTTTGGCGTAGACGTCGCTAGAGCCATCTAATCCTAAAACCTGGGGGTCAAACTTGAGTTTGAGATTGGTCAAGGGTTCCGGTAGACAAGGCGTTTTTCCTTGGGCTTCAATCAGACCGCCCCGCTGGGAGAGTTGGATTAAAACCCCAGCGCCGCCGGTTTCGCCCACCTGTTTGCCTTCTAGGATGATATAGCTGAGGGGCAGGGGTTGGGGCAGAGATTCATAGACGCTTTCCTGGTGGGTTAAGCGCAGGTTATAGGGCGCCTTGAGACCCTGAACATCATAAATAGTAATGGGGTCGGCCACGCCTTTGGCCTTGACTTCCCGGCGCCCGTTAATTAAAACGACCTCCTGAGTTAACTCAAAGGTGCGAGCGGAAATTAACACTTGTCCCCCGGTGGAAAAGGATTCGATTCGATAGGTCAAATTAACTTGACTACCAACGACGCCGTATTTAGTGCGTTTCTCGGAGCCGATATTGCCCACCACCACTTCGCCGGTATTAATCCCAATGCCCATTTCAATGGGGTCTAGGTTCCAGGCTTGGAACTGTCGGTTTACTTCCTCTAGGCTTAACTGCATTTCCACCGCGCAGGCGACGGCCCGCAGGGGATCGTCGGGACGTTGGGTCGGCGCGCCGAATAAGACTAAAATGCCGTCTCCCATAAACTCATCAATAGTTCCTTCGTATTTTGTGATCACATCCGCCATGCGCTCAAAGTAAAAATTGAGAATTTTAATCACCTCCTCCGGGGAAAACCGCTCCGAGGTGGCCGTAAAGCCCCGTAGATCGGACGTTAAGAGGGTGATTTCCCGGCGCTCGCCCCCCATTTTCAGCCCCGTCGGATTTTCCAATAAGTTAGCCACCACCTGATCCGTCAAATAGCGTCCAAAGGTCTGCCGTACCCGCTCCCCCGCCCGGGCCATAATGGCGGTAATCAACATCAAGGAGCCGCCGAAGGCGAGGGCGCCGGGAAGCAGGGGCAACCACCAACCGGCTAACAAAGCGCCGTAACTGATCCCCGCCAGTGCCGTTAAACTGAGGCCCACTAGGCTCCAATGGAGGAGTTTCCAGCGCCAACGGCGATTACTGTAGCGGAAGCCCCAGGCGATGACGGCGCCGAGACCGGCCCAAAAGATAATCCAGAGGATTTCTAGGCTTTCCGGCGCGCCCTGGATTAGGGGCTGTTCTCCCAGCGCCGAATCAATAAACTGCTGGACAATATTGGCGTGAATTTCCACCCCCGGCATGGATTGAGCCAGACCAAAACGGTTGCTATAGGGGGTGAAATAGACGTCTTTAAAACTTTCTCCCACCTTGCCGATGAGAATAATTTTGCCCCGGCCCCAATCCGGCGGCAAGCGATTCTCCAGGACGTCCATTAAGGAAACCTGTTCAAAACTCCCCGTCCCTCCGCGGTAGTGAATTAAAAACTGGAAACCCCCGGCGTCGGTGCGGACATAACCGCCTTCATTCGGCGCTAGGGGGCGAAATTCGGTTTTTCCCAGACGGAACCCAGACGGTAGATCTTCGACGGTTATACCCCGTTGATCCAGATAAATCAGCGCCAAATAAAAGCCAAAACCGTAGAGCGTTTCCTCCCCGTTGTGCAGAGAAACCAAGCCCCGACGGATGACTTTATCGGCATCGATGGGTAAATCATTAGACCCCACCTGACCTTTGGCTTTAAGCGCCGGGGGCGGCTTGACGGTTTCTATGCCTGCGGCGCCGGCGCCTTTTTGAATGCCAATCAAGTGGGGCGTTTCCCGAAAGACTTGGGTTAATGCCTCCGTTCCCGGCGGTTCCGGCTGGTCTCGGTAGAGGTCTAAACCGATGGCGACGGGCTGTTGCTTGAGCAAGCTCCGTAACAGTTTCGCCAGGGTGGCGTCGTCGGGGGTGCTCCGTTTCAGGGCGGCCACATCGTCTTCCGTCATTCCCACAATCGCAACCGGACTCTCGCGGCTAACTTTGGGCTGGAGACGGGCCAGGGCGTCGTAGGCTTGCCATTCTAGGGACTGGAGAGCGCCGCTCCAACGCAGAAGCAGAACCAAAATCGCCACCGTGGGAGTCGCCACTAAAACGCCCCGACAATGCCAACAAAATCGTTTCAGGGGAGCAAGGTTCACGGCGTCGACCTCAGGGTAGGAGGGGGGCGGCGCTGTAGGCGCTGAGGTTGACGGATTCGAGTAATTCCCGCCAGTTTTGGGGATTGCTGGGGCGGAGGAGTGCCGCTAGGTGGAGGCTATCTAACCAAATGCCTTGATCCGCATAGGCTTGGGCGAGTTGCAAAACGGTTTGCGCTTGCTCCGGTTTGAGGGGCGCGCCAGGGGATTGATTGAGAAAAGGGGCCGCCGGCGCCAGCGCGGCGGGCATCGCCACCGCCGAGAGATGGCCCTGGAGGTACTGGTCGTTACCCCGTTGCTCGGGGTTGCAGATAATCCGTAGGCTCCAACTATAATCCTGACCCGCTTCTAGGGGCGTTTTGGGCTGGAGGGTCGCGGCTAAGATCCCTCCCTGGGGATCGAGGCTGAGGCTTTGACGGGTTAGGGTTTCCTGGGACACCGGATCGGTCAGCTTGATTTCCCCTGAGTAGCCCCCGTTGGGCGGAATGTAGAAATAGAGGGTCGGGCGCTGGGCGCTGGTCTGGGGATTAGTCATAAAAGTGGGAACCAAGGCACTTACGGGCATATTTTTGTCCTCGGACTTTACGCAGATGCCTCCACTCCGAGTTCCCCCGCCCCCGGTGGTGTTCGGTGCCCCCCGTTCCGCTTGACTGGCGGGAAATTTGAGACTGAGGAGCAAGCGGTCTGGAAACGCCTGGGCGCCGAGATTACTCCCTAGAGCGGCGCTGGCCAATAAGGCAAAGATGATTGTTTTCATAAATTTAGATCTCCTGGATTTAGCCCGAAAGCCTAAGCGCTTATTCTAGAGTATGGGGCTAGACCTTAAGGGGCCGTCCCCCGTCGCCGTTGTCCAGGGTATCCTAGAAACTTAAGCGATGACTCCCCCCGTTTTCTTTTCTTAATCCGACCCCATGGCCCCGAGCTCCCCTCGCCGCTCCGGCGGCAACGATTGGCAATTGCTCCGGCGCCTGCTCCCCTACGCCCTCCGCTTTCCCCGTCCCTTGGCCCTGTCGGTGCTGTTGCTGATTCCCGTGGCCTTCGCCGGCGCCGTCCAACCCTTAATCATTGGGCAATCCATTTCTCTCCTCAGACAGGAGCCGGTCTGGCCCTTTTTAAGCCAATTTCCCCTAGACCAAGGGTTGCGAGTTCTAGTCTGGATTTTATTGGCCACCATCATTTTTCGACTCATTTTCGTTGGACTCCAGGGGTTTATCGTCCAAAAAATGGGTCAGGAGATTACCGCAGCCATCCGGGAGGATTTATTTACCCAGGTGACCTCTCTCTCGGTTAATTTCTTTCAACGAACTCCTGTGGGTCGTTTAGTGACCCGCTTAACCAACGATGTGGAGGCCCTGGGGGACGTCTTTGCGAGCGGCGCCATTGGGGTGGTCAGCGATTTAATTTCCATCCTGGCGATTGTCGCCACCATGATTTGGGTGCAGTGGCAGTTGGCGCTTTTGCTCCTCGCCATGCTGATTCCGGTGACGGCGCTGATTGTTTATTTCCAGCAACAGTACCGGGAGGCTAATTACCAGGTGCGAGAGGAACTTTCCCAACTCAACGCCATGTTGCAGGAGAACGTGACGGGGATTAACGTGGTGCAACTCTTTCGCCGGGAGGCTTATAACAGTCGGCTGTTTCAAACCGTTAACCGGCGCTATCGCCAAGAAGTAGATCGCACAATCTTCCACGATTCCGCCGTGTCCGCCACCTTGGAATGGATTAGCCTCGTGGCCATCGCCGGGGTTCTGGCTCTGGGGGGTTATCTGGTTCTCGGCGCTCAAATCAGCTTCGGCACCCTGGCGGCCTTTATTCTCTACGCCCAGCGCCTCTTTAATCCCCTGCGGCAGTTCGCCGATAAATTTACCATGTTTCAGGCGGGATTTACGGCCATTGAACGGATTGGAGAACTGATGGCGGAACCCATTGAAATTCAGGATCAAGAAACGGTGATTCCCTTGGAAGTCAATCCCCGCCACAGCGCCGAGCAGGGGGAAATTCGTTTTGAAAATGTTTGGTTCGCCTATAAAAACGACGAGTATGTTCTTAAAGATTTGAATTTTACGATTCGCCCTGGGGAAAAAGTGGCCCTAGTGGGCCCCACCGGCGCCGGTAAAAGCTCTGTGATTCGCCTCCTCTGTCGATTGCAGGAACCCAGCCGGGGCCGAATTTTAGTGGACGGCATCGATATCCGGGAGCTTTCCCAAAGCCAACTGCGGCGCTTTATCGGCGTTATTCTCCAGGAAAGTTTTCTCTTCGCCGGGGACGTCAAACGGAATATTACCCTAGGGGAAAATTATAGTTTAGAAGCCGTGCAACGGGCCGCCCAGTTAACTAACGTGGATCAACTGATTCAGGAACTCCCCCAGGGGTACCAGACGGTTTTGCGGGAGCGGGGCAGTAATCTCTCCGGCGGACAAAAACAGTTGTTGGCCTTCGCTCGGGTGGCCATCCGGGAACCCCATGTTTTAGTCTTAGATGAAGCCACTGCTAGCTTGGACGTCAACACTGAAGCCCAAATTCAAACGGCGCTGTTGCACCTGATGGCCAACCGCACCGCTATTATTATCGCTCACCGGCTCTCCACTATTCGCCATGTGGACCGGATTTTTGTCCTCAAGCAGGGGCGGGTCGTGGAGGAGGGAACCCACGAGGGGCTGTTAAAACAAGGCGGCCTCTACGCCAGTCTCTACCAGTTGCAAGAGTTGGCGCCGGTCTAGGTTTAGAAAAGACCCCCCATGGGAGCTACCGTGTATACACAACTGTCAGAATCCCCCCTAACCCCCCTTGGAAAGGGGAGAACCGGCCCTTCAAAGTCCCCCTTGCAAAGGGGGATTT
>JBKCES010000266.1:0-3457 GCA_046304295.1 Cyanobacteriota bacterium
GGGTGGGAATCCCCACCTGGCGAAACAGTTCCTTGGCTTGGTATTCGAGCAGATCCATAAAATGGGGGGAACGGGGTGAGGCGCAGTTAACAGTGAGCAGTTAACAGTGAGCAGTTAACGGTTAACCCAGCCAGCCCCAGCGCCGGACGGGCTGATCCAGTAGGCTCGACAGGGTTTGGTTTTTGCGGAAACGCTCCTCCCGGATTTGGTAGAGGACTTCCATCAAGCGCTCCGATTCCGGGGAGGCGAGAATTTGGTCCCTTAGGTTTTGGAAACCGTCCTCTAACAGTAACTCCGTTTCTTCCAGATCCGTCGTTTGTTTTAGCTCCGTTAACAGGGTCGCCAGTTCTTCCCGAAGTAAACTCGTTTCCGGCGCCGAGGGGATGGCGGCTTTCATCTCCGCCACGGCGCTCCTGAGTTGTTGGACTTCCATCTGAGGAGGGAGAATCGAGTAGTTGGCGCCTGGCGCTGCGGGTAAATCTGTTGGGGGCAAAAAGAGGGTAAAAGCGGAAACGACAAAACAACCGACACACATAGAGGTTAAGACTCCAAAGAAGTAATTTGACAAGGATCTCGCGTAGGGTCGATCACCCCCCTATCTTGTTGACGGGCTCCGCGGAGAGCCTAAATTGATGACCGGATATCTGAATAACTGATATCTGATAAGGTTAGGGCGATTGTAACAGAGCTTTTGACGGTTTCCATTCGTAACAAAACTTGGCGCTAAGCTAGCATAAAGCTTCTTCTAGCGTCAAGATTGGCCTTTCTGCCCCGCCCCTATGGTAGGATAACTCCCGAAACCTGACCGCCGCCGTTACGGTGGAAAGCCTCAAGACCCATTGCCGATGACCCCAGAGCGTATTATTGTCCCCCTCGATGTTCCCAGTTTGGATCAAGCTCTGGCTCTTTTGGAGCAACTGCCCGAGGTTAGCTTTTGGAAAGTGGGACTGGAGTTGTTTGTCAGCGCCGGGCCCCGGATTTTAGAAATTTTAAAAGAGCGGGAGAAGCAAATCTTCCTCGACCTTAAGTTCCACGACATTCCCAACACCGTCCTCGGCGCCTGTCGCTCCGCTAGCCATTACGGCGTCGATCTCCTCACCGTCCACGGCGCTGCGGGGCGGAGCGCACTCAAATTAGCCGCCGAGGCCATGAACCAGTCCGGCGGTCAGACCCGGATTTTAGCCATTACCCTCCTAACCCACCTCATCTCTCGGGATTTGTCCCATGATCTAAAAATCCCTCTGGAATTACCGGACTACGTGACCCACATGGCCCTGTTAGCGAAAGAGGCCGGGGTTCACGGCGCCGTTTGTTCCCCCCTAGAAGTGGAGCAATTACGGCGGGTCTGCGGCGCCGAGTTCCTGCTAATTTGTCCGGGGGTACGCCCCAGTTGGTCGAGTCCCGGAGACCAGCGCCGGGTGATGACCCCAAAAACCGCTATTGCGGCCGGCGCCGATTATCTGGTGATCGGTCGTCCCATTACCCAGGCTCAATCGCCGCAACAAGCTTGGGAACTGGTGTGCGCAGAAGTTCTGAGCCTGGAAAAAACCTGATGGAAAATCACCTGATTCTCACCAATGGCCGTAGCGGCAGTAACTACTTTGTGAATCTACTCAACCGTCATCCCCAGGTGACCAATTACGGCGAAGTATTGGGGAGTTGGATGATTACCTTTCAACTGTACGAGCTATCTCAAAAACTGCCAGCGCCACAAATCAGTGTGGAACAGTATTTAGATTTAATGCTGACGAGCCCCGTTTTTTTCCAAACCGCCCAACTCTATTCGGCGCTGGCGAAACTGAAAAAAGGGGAAAAGCCGAATTTGAAGTCCTGGGGGCGGCTCAAAAGCTTGGGGGTAAAGGATTTTTCCATTAACTTTATCAAGCGGGGCCTTGGTGATTATTTCCAACAGCGCCCCTATCTCAAGGTTATTAATCTCTACCGTAGTAACAGTCTCCGACGCTTAATTTCCCTAGAGGCAATGAAAAGCACCGGTGTAATCGCTCTGGGAGCCTCCCAGAAAGCCAAGAGTGCAAAAGTCTTTTTACCGACCGAGAATCTGCTGGAGCGTCTCGCCTTATACGATCAAGAAAAACAAGACCAGTTTGCGCTTTTACAATCTTTTCCCCGGGAAAATGTTTTAGAAATTGAATATGAAGCTTACTTCCAATCTGAAGAGAACCAATACTCCTACAATAACCGCATTTTTGAGTTTTTAGGGGTTGAGCCTCTGCCCTTGGCAGGCAAACATCGCAAAATTCTGCCTCAGAGTTTAGAGGCGACCTTGACTAATTACGCTGAGGTACGTCAATTGCTTGAGGATACGCCCTACTTCGCTTTTCTGCTGGAGTAAGGGACAATGGGTCATCCTTTGGGCGGGATCCTACATTTCGCAGGTTCATGATCGCTAAAGCCATCATGCGCTGGGGCGTCTTCAAAAAGACACTGGACGTAAAAAATCTACATTCCGCAGGTTGCCATGGGAATCTTGAGTACTTTAAAAGCCAGTCTAGGCAAGGCTTTCGGGAATTGAGCTAGATATGGATTGGACTGATTTTTCCCTCTTTCTTGGGTTATTTGCCATGCGTGGGATCCTCGCAGTCTCAAAATTCAGCCTTAGTGTTGTCTGCTATCCACCTATAATACTTACAGCATCAGGATTTTAGGATCATTGATAAAATACCCCAGCAGACTTCCCAACCTGCCGAATGTCGGTTTTGGCGTAATGAACTCTGCTTTTACGCCTTCTCCCGGTAAATGTTCCGTTGCTTTCCCTTCAAAAAACTGATGGAATAAATACATCGGGGCGATAATGAACACCATGCAATGATTTGTGTATACCGAAGCCCAGAATTAGGGAGTGTTCTACTGAGCGAAGTGGTTCCTGAGCCTGTCGAAGGGACGAAGTATAGGGGGGCTGACTTTCAAATGAGCGGGCGGGAAAACTGAACTCGCTCTTCCAGAGCCAACGCCAACGCCAACAGAGTCGCTTCTCCCGCGGGGCGCCCTGCGAGTTGGACGCTGTAGGGCAGGCCCGCTTCGTCAAGGCCCATCGGCAGAGATACTGCAGGCAGGCCGCTGGCGTTAAAGGGGGGACAGGGGGCCACCCATTGGATAATTTTGGCTACCGTTTCCTCTGGGGATAGCGCCGCCCAGGCGCCGATGCGGGGAGGACGGTGATTGTAAACCGGTAAAACTAAAAGATCAAAGTCTTCAAAAAAGGCGACGATTTGTCGAGAAATCAACTGCATGGCTTGGGTCGCTCGCAGATACTCCCCCGCTGTGCCTGCGGTTTCCCCTAACCAACGATTAACGGGACTTAAATACTCCAAGGGAATCCCCGCAGCGCCGACGCCCGCTTGCCAAATGATTTTAAAGGGTTCCGCCAGACCGTCGGCGTTAAAGCAGGCTTCTTCGACGGTGTGACCCAGGGCTTCCAGATGGGCGACGGCCTCCC
>JBKCES010000267.1:0-5949 GCA_046304295.1 Cyanobacteriota bacterium
GGATTGGGGTAAATGAACTAAGGCGGACGGGGTGAGGCTGGGCAGACGGTGCCGGAGAGTTTGGGCCAGATCTGTCAACGGCGCTAAAACCGGCGCTTCGGTTTTGGGGAAAGTCGGGGGAAGCGTTAAAGGGCACCGTTCCCACCAGTGGAGACCCCGCCAGAGCCAATCCAGGGGGGGCATTAGCTCCTCTGTTTCGGGATTCATCAGGGGAATCGCGCCCCAGCTTTGTTGCTGTAGCGCCCAGGCGAGGCGGCGCTGGTAATAAAAATCCGCTAACCCGAGGCGGATGGTTTGGGCCAGGGTTTGACTCTGCTCCGCCGAAAGAATGTCTAGGGTTTGATTGTCGTCGGTGGTCAGGACTAATTGTCGGTCTAGTAGGCGGCTGGCCACGCCGCAAATAACGAGATCTGGGTAGGAGTCCCGCCCCCCGAAGGGCCACCGCCGCGGGGGCAGAGCTGGCGCCGGCGTTAAGGCCGGGGGCGTAAATCTTTGGCGGAGCTGGGCTAAAACGGCGCCGGGAATCACCACGGGTCGGGGCGGAGTCAGAGAGTAAGACCCCCTCAGCGGAGCCAAAGGGCGTTGCAAAGGTCTGGGGGATATGACGGAGCGATGCGGGGGACTGTCCGGGTCTAGCCAGGGTCTAATTTGCTCTAAAACCTGTCCTAGGGGTTGGTCGCTCAGGGACGGCCCGGTTTGGGGCGGCAGTTGGGGTTCGGAGTAGCCGGGAGTCAGGAGCGGCCCGGTCCAGCGGTGGGGGTTAAGGAGCCAATAGAGGGGATAAAGGAGCGCCTGAGCCCCCAGTTGGGCCGCAGATTGCAAATGGCGGAACGTCTCCCCCAGACGGTCTCGGAGTCGTAGGGACTGGCGATTGAGAAAATTAAAGAGACGACTTTGGTAAGGGCCGGGGGAGGAGGGCATGGACAATCCCGAGGGAAAAGGCGGTTCAACGGCTATACTATCTTAGACGTAAAAGAGAAGGCGTTCAGAACGGGGACGGTTTTCAATAACCATCTCCGCCCCCTCCCTTCTGCTTCTCAATTTAGGCGCAATTTTCCCCCTTAATGGACGCTCAATTATTGTTTAACGGTCTTACCGTCGGTAGCATTATCGCCCTTGGCGCCGTGGGGCTGACCCTGACCTACGGCATTCTCCGGCTTTCTAATTTCGCCCACGGGGATTTTATGACCCTCGGCGCTTATTTAACTTGGTTCGTCAATAGTTGGGGGGTTAATCTCTGGCTCTCCATGGGGGCGGGGGCAGTGGGCACCCTAGCGGCGCTTCTGCTTTCGGAGTGGCTGTTGTGGAAACCCATGCGAGAGCGCCGGACGACGCCGACGACCTTAATCATTATTTCCATCGGTTTGGCGCTGTTTGTGCGCAACGGCATCTTACTCCTCTGGGGGGGAAGCAATCTCAATTACGATGTTCCCATCCTGCCGGCTCAGGATATTGGCGGTCTCAAGTTGGAATATAACCGTCTCTTAATTCTGGGGTTGGCGCTGGCGGCCATGGCGGCCCTGCACTTTATTTTACAAAACACGAAAATCGGCAAAGCCATGCGGGCGGTGGCGGACAATATCGATCTGGCGAAGGTCTCCGGCATCAACGTCGAAACCGTCGTCATCTGCACCTGGGTCTTAACCGCTGTCCTAGCGGCGCTGGGCGGATCAATGTACGGGCTGATTACCACCCTTAAACCTAATATGGGTTGGTTTTTAGTTCTGCCCATGTTTTCTGCGGTGATCCTGGGGGGCATTGGCAACCCCTACGGCGCTATCGCCGGGGGCCTGATTATCGGCGTGGCTCAGGAGTTGAGCGTGCCCTGGGTGGGGCCAAACTATAAAATGGGAGTTGCGCTCCTACTAATGATCGTCATTTTGTTGATTCGTCCCCAGGGTTTATTTAAAGGAACCGCTTAGGACGTGTCATTAAAAAGGTTTCATCACAGCTAGGGTTAGAGACTAACGCCAGATCCGCCTGTCCTGTGAGCAACAGCGCCGTTGACGCTTCACTCCAATGGGTCAACCAACCCGGCTGAACGCCCAGAATAATAATCAGCACACTTAGGGCGAGGGAAGGCCAACGCTCCTGCCAGAGCACCCGAGGCAGTTGGGCCAGCGCCGGGGTTAAGCGACCGAAAAAGACGCGATTGACCATTAGGAGAAAATAAACCGCCGTTAAGCCGCTTCCCACCAAACACAGCAGAGTTTGAACTGGAAAAATGGGAAAACTGCCCCGAAAGACCAAAAATTCGGCGATAAAGCCCACCATCCCCGGAATCCCGGCGCTGGCCATCACGCCGAGGATCATTAAACTGCCAATGATGGGTAAACCCCGCTCCGGTGCGAGGAGACCCTGAAGATAGTTGACGTCGCGACTGCCGGTTTTTTTATAAACCACTCCCACCAGTAGGAACAGCAGGGCGGAAATCAAGCCGTGGCTCACCATCTGAGCGCTGGCGGCAATCACGCTGAGACGGGTGCTAGCGGCGACCGCTAGAAGAATGTAGCCCATGTGGGCGATGGAGGAGTAGGCCACCACTTTTTTCATATCCTTTTGAGCGATGGCGCAGGAGGCGCCGTAGAGGGCGCTAATGGCGCCGAGGGTCGCCAAGGTCGGCGCCGCTAAAACCCAGGCGTCCAAATAGAGGCCCACCCCAAAGCGTAATAAGCCATAGGTTCCTAATTTCAGCAAAACCCCCGCCAGCAAGACGGAAACCGGCGTCGAGGCTTCTACGTGGGCGTCCGGGAGCCAGGTATGGAAGGGAAAGATGGGAATTTTAATCGCCAAACCCAGAAGTAGGGGAATCAGCAACAGCAGTTGTGTTTGGGGCGGTAAACGACTCGATAGCGCCGGGTTGTAGTCAAAATTAGAGGCATGGGTCAGCCACACCCAGCCGAGGAAACTGGCCAGCACCAAAAAGCCCGACAGTGCCGTGTAGAGCAGGAACTTCATGGCCGCGTAGCCCCGGCGCTGCCCCCCCCAGATGGCGATCAAAAAATAGAGAGGAATAATTTCCAACTCATAGAAGAGGAAAAAGAGCAGGAGATCTTGAGCTAGAAAGGCTCCGGCCACCCCGCCGCTCAGGAGTAACAGGAGGGCGTAATAAAAACGGGGCCGGGCTACCTCGCTGCCGCTACTATAAATAGCGATGAGGGTTAACAGCCCATTCAGAGCCAACAGAGGAAAGGATAAACCGTCCACCCCAAGGGCGTAGTGGAGACCGATACCGGGAATCCAGGTCAGGTACTCGCTTTCCTGGAAGTGGGGATTAGCGGGATCTAACCGCAGACCGAGGAGAACCGTGAGGACTAAAACCCCTGCCGCCACCGCCAACGCCACTTGACGGGGTCTCTGCCCCTGCTCGGGATTGGGCAACAGCGCCGCAACGCCGGCCCCCAGAATCGGAATCCAAATTAACGCACTTAGGATCATAGCAAATAAGTTAGTTTTTTATTCTTAAGACCGAGGGCTGAGGGTAGCCGAAGCCCTTGCTTTTAACGCTGGTTGAGCGTAGTCGAAACCAGCGTTGATATAGCGGCTTGCAGATTGGTGAAAGACGCACTTCGACTACGCTCAGCGCTCGAATGAAGAGTTTGAGTTATCAGATTGTTCCTCAACTGTTAACTATTTCTCCGCCACCAGCGCCACCTCCAGACGCTTCTCTGCCTGGGGAATCAAAACCGCCTCAACGCCGGGGCCGAAAAACTTAGCGATCTTTTCCCGTTTTTCTTGCCATTGCTCCAGAGGAATATAGGGGGAATCAAATTCTAAAACCAAACTGTATTGACCGTCCAGCGCCGTTTCCCGCAGGGCCGTTAAAACCGGGCGCTCTTCGTCCGTGGGGCTTAACCCGAGGCGCTGGAGGGCTTCGTCTAGGTGGGCTTCCTGTCCGTAGCGGTAGCGGGTCACGTCTTTGCGGATTTGGTTTTGGGTGGGAGTGGCCTGAACCTCCCGCAGTCGCAAAATATCCGGCTCCGTGACGGCGCTGTAGGGAATCGGCTTCAGTTCGGCGGCCTTCAGCGCCAAGCCCCCCAGCAGAAGGGGGATACCGTAGAAAAACCCCGCTAGATTGAGGGTGGCGTAGTCTAGGGCGTAGGCGACAAAACCCGTCGCCGTCAGGAGACTGCCTAGCACTAAACCAAGGGACGCTAAAGAGACTTTGCCAAACATGGATGCTGATAACTTTTTTTAATGATTAATAAAACAGAAAACCCTAACCAGTCTGCGAGGCGGTGATCAAGGGTATGAAATCTTGGTACCGCGAGGAGGATGATTTGAGCAGAGACCACATCCCTGTCATTAAGAGTAACCGCCTAGCTCGCAATCGCGAACCCTTGACGCTAAAGTTTTTCTCCGCAACGAGTGCCGGGAGAAGGGGTCTGCCACGACAGCGGTAAAAGTAAAGATTTATTACGGCGCCTGCCCCTGATTGACTTGTTTTTTAATGGCGTCTAGTAGTTTTTGGAGACGGGTCTCTTCCGGGTAAAGCTTGACTAACTTTTCCAGGGGGGCGATGGAGCCGGGGAGGTCTTGTAGTTGCAAACGGGCTTCCACTAGCCCCTGGAGCGCCGTGGGGTTATCAGGTTCCCGTTCCAGCACTTTTTCGTAACCCTTGGCGATTTCCGCTATTTTCGCCTTATCCGACGGTGCCGATTCTCCGGCTTGACCGGGGGCAGAACTGGGGGTCTGGAAAATAGAGAGCATTGGCATGAGCATCATGCCGAGGAAGGCGGCCCCGGAGGCAATGATAAAAATTTTCTGAAAGAGGTTTTTGGGACTGCCGGAGGGGGACATTGGTAAAAAAGTTAAGGTAGAGAGAGTGGCATACTCCCGACGCTGACCGCTACGCAGTACAGCCCAGGCTTCTCTTCCGAGCCAAAGCTGGTCGAGCGTTTTTGAGTGAGGCGATGCTCAACCCCACTTTAATCTAATGGCCCATTCCAGTCCGAAGTGCATCAGAGCCTGACTGGAAAAAAGAATATCTCATAGGGGTACAGTAGTCAAGAGATTTACGGGTCCACTACTTTCTATCGCGCCTGCTGGGCGGATTGTCCCTGGCGGGAAGCACCATACTCCTCGTCTCCCTGAAACCCCCATTTCTTCGTTCACCCTTGAAGGGTTACCTGCTTTTACGGCTCTTGTGGGTTTACTATGCTTGACAAAAAAGCGTTTTATGCAGTGGAGCAGATTTCAGTGGGGCTTCGCCTCAAAATGTAATTCTTGTTACAAAACCATATGCGAGCCTCAAGACCCGCTTTTACTCCTTCCCCCAGTAAATGTTCCGTTGCTTTTCCTTCAAAAAACTGATGAAACAAATACATCAGGGCTGTGATGAACGCCATGCAATTTAGGATAATTGCTTTTACTATCTGACCGGCGCTAATTTTTCCAGTTCATGGCTCAGAATTAGTTCGTCTATAAGTTCTACTATCCCGATTTCATCAATGATGCCTGCCACAATACCCAGATAGTCGATATCTTTAACCTCTATTTCTGGGCACTCTGAAAGGGTTTTGCTCATTTCCTTCATCCTTTTTGCGAGAAGATTTGGGATCTCTAGGGATCACGCCTAGTAGTGTATAATAGATTACATTATTTCAGTGGAGATGATTCCTATGTTTCCCTGTTTTGATACCCTAATTGATGCTCCCGGCTGGGAAGTATGGACTACTCATGTAGAGGACAATAATGTAATATATAGCATTTACAGATGAGTCATAAAGTCAGATTATGGTGTATAATGGAAGACGAGGCAAGTTCTCAGGAGTGCACTATCATGATTAACGAAAAAAGTGTGAATGAAATTATTCAAGAGCTAGATGAGTGGATGGACACTAAGATAGATGCCAGAGAATTGAAAAGGGCTCTTGCCGTTAAGCTTGCTTTTTTAGGATGGGCTTACAGAGCGATTGGTAGCTTACTCAACATCTCTGTTAGTTTTGT
>JBKCES010000268.1:0-18358 GCA_046304295.1 Cyanobacteriota bacterium
TTCGGGGCGGCGGGTGTCTTCTTGATCGGGAGCGTTGGGGTTAACGGCTTTGAGGTCGTAGTTTTTGGCTTCAATTTCTTCGCGGGTGACTGTCCAACTCCGTTCACTGTCGCCTCTGGTGGGGAGAAGTTTAAAGAAATCCACAAAGTGGTCGGCCGTTAGGGGATTTTTTTTAAGAACTTTGATGTCGGAGAGGTCGTAGTACCAGATTTTTTCTGTGGACTTGCCTTTGGTGAAAAATACGGTAGAAACTCTAACGTAGTGATAGAGTTATGAATTTGCGAGTTGTGCATTGTAATAGTGGATAAAATTCCATACAGCGCTCCGCAAATTAAAGAGAATTTTTGAAAAAGAAAAAGTTTGACGAATAAGTCTGGATAACCTTTGTCTAAAAGTATTATTTAGGCATTCATATGATTTGTTTCTCTACTTTCTTTACCAACTGGTCGATGCTGAGAGTCTGGAATCACTTTTTTATAAGCTTGCCAGAAGTCTGTGTAGCAAGTCGAATTTTGTCGGTACCGCTCTGGTAAACTATCCCATAGTTTTTGAGCAGATTTTCTTGTCCGATCTCCAATGCAGTAAACCAGTATTAGTCGAGTTTTACGATCTATAACAAGCCAAATCTAAACCTTGTTAATCTTATAGTTTACAAGAGACCATAGCTCATCAAGCTCCAGAATGATGTCGCCCATTTCTTCATCCGTATCGGCTGTATCCTCTGTATGCCAATCGGCGCTCGACATACTTTTTTTGCGGAAATAGAAGCCAAAGTCATTGCGTCTAACGGTGAGAAAACATTGATTCCATTGTAAGAGAAGTCAGCGCATAGCGCCGATCCTTTAACTCTTAATTCTAACTCCCCCTCTCGGGAGGGGGCTGGAGGGCGGGTTCTAACCCCTAACCCCTCCGATTCGAGGGAGGGGAACCGGGACTTCAAGTTTACTGACTTCTCGAACGCCCCTTCGGCCCTTTTTTCAGTAAAGACTCGGCAAAAGCCAGCGCCGCCTGGGCGGAATGTCCCCCCGCCAGTTGGGCTAGTTCCTGTTGGCGCTGGTAGTCGCTCTGGAGGGAGACGACCCGAATCACCGTGCGCAGTTCCGGGTCGGTTTCAGCGCCGTCCGTTTCAATGAGAATTTTATCCACCCGAAAATGAACGTCCGCCAGCGCCGCCACTAGGGGCTGATGGGTGACGCAGAGTGCCTGCCGTCCCTGGGCGAGGCGATGGAGTTTATCGGCGATAGCCTGGGCCACTTTCCCGGAGACCCCCGCGTCGATTTCGTCAAAAATTAGGGTCTGACCCTCGCCCCGACCACGGTTAAAACAGGCTTTAAAGGCCAGTAAAAAGCGGCTCATTTCCCCGCCGGAGGCGGTGGTCGCCAAGGGTTGAATCGGCTCGCCGGGGTTGGGGCTGAAGTAAAAGGTCACCTGATCGGCGCCGCTGGGGCCGGGGGGACAGGGTTGAACCTGACAGACAAAAATCACTTTGTCCAGCGCCAGGGGTTTCAGTTCCGTCACCAGCGCCGCTTCCAGGGCCTTGGCGGCGCTTTGGCGCAGTCGGGTTAACCCCTCGCAGGCCTCGGTTAAGTCTTTTTGGGCTTGGTTAACCGCTTCTTCTAACGCGTCTAAACTTTTTTCCCCCTGCTCTATGTCCCCCAGTTCCCGCTCTAGGGTTTCCTGTAAAGCTAAAGCTTCCGCCAGGGTGGGGCCATACTTGCGGCAGAGGCGCTTGAGCCGTCCCAGGCGCTCCTCCACCTCCCCTAGGCGCTGGGGGTCCGCTTCCAGTTGGTCGCCGTAGGCGCGAACCTGTTGTCCCGCTTCCACCACCTGGGTCAGCGCCGTTTGCAGAAGCTCCAGCAGGGGCGCTAACTGGTTATCGTACTGGGTCATTTCCTGAATAATCCCCTCCGCTTCCCCAAGCAGATCGGTAATGGCGGCGCCGTCCTGGTCGTTTTGGTAAAGCAGTTGATAAGCCCGATAACTGAGTTGTTGTAAATCTAAAACATGGGTCAGCCGCTCCTGCTCCTGGGATAAATGGTCTAACTCGTCGGGGTCGCTTAGTTGGGCCTCCGCCAATTCCCGGCGCTGAAACTCCAGAAGATCTAAGCGTTGTAACCGCTCTTGCTCCGATTGACGACGCTCTTGCAGGGTTTTAGCCAAGCTTTGGGCCTGGGCGTAGCATTTTTCGACAATTTCCCGTTGAGCCAAGAGACCGGCGCCGCCATAGAGGTCTAACCATTGGCGCTGGAGCGCCGCCTCCTGAAACTGGACGGTCTGCCCCTGGGCGGTAATATCCACCAATAGCTCCCGCAATTCCCCCAACTGTTGGCGGTTGACCAGCACCCCGTTAACCCGGGAGCGGGAGCGGAGGGAGTCGCCGTTGCGGCTAAAGTCCCGGCTACAAATCAGGGCACCGTCCTCCAGGGGATCAATGTTTTGGGCGCTGAGCCAGGCGCCAGCGGCCTGAGACGGGGAAAAGGTGGCCTCAATTAACCCCTGCTCGGCGCCTTGACGCACCACTCGCCCTTGGGCCTTGCCCCCCAGAACCAGATCGATGGCGTCCAAAATAATCGATTTGCCCGCCCCCGTTTCCCCCGTCAGCACATTCAAGCCGGCGCCGAAGGTCAGTTCCAAATGGTCGATGAGGGCGAAATTGGTAATCCGCAGGAGGGAGAGCATAGGCGAGGATCAATGTCCTTTCTGTTATACCAGTTTGTCTCTCACGGTTGGCCCCCGGCACTCTGTTGCTAAAATGGGCGACGGCTTCACTCCATCCAACGGGTTTACTATGGCAAAATACGTCCTCTGGGGACGCTACTCCGACGATGTCCTTGAAAAACGAGCGCCCCACCGTCAGGCCCATTTAGAGGGATTACAGGCCCAGAAAGACAGGGGCGTTTTACTGACCATCGGGCCGACCCAGGACTTGACCCAGGTTTTCGGTCTGTACGAAGCCGAGAGCCTTGAGCAGGTGCGGGAATTGGTGGAGGGCGATCCCTACTGGCGCCATGGTGTTTGGACGGAGTACGAGATCAAAGAGTGGATTCAGGCGCTTTAATCATCCTTAGAGGATGTTTCGCGGCCCCCCTAGTAGTCTGAGTGAATCCCCCTAAATCCCCCTTTGCAAGGGGGACTTTGAGGAGAGCCCCCCCCTTTCCAAGGGGGGTTAGGGGGGATAAAAATGAAGGATTAACCTGTTTACTAACCTCTTAACCCCTTTTTCCCTAGGTTTAAACCCATGCTTAACCGCGCGTTTTGGCGCTCCCTGTTTGGCGGTCTCGTGTCGGCGCTGTTGTTCAGTGCCCCCGTTAAGGCGGCGGAAAATATCTTCCTCACCTACGGCCCCCTTAAATTTACCGTGCGGGTCAATTCCCTACGCCAGTTCGCGGACACGGGGAAAGTGGACGCCAATCTGCGGTTTTACTTTAACGTCGTCGGCGCCGGCCCGGAACAACTGGCGGAAGCCCGGCGCTTTCTCAACACGCCCCTAGAGCTTGAGCCAGGTTTAGTTTCCCGCTTTCTCAACTCCCAACTCGGCGCCGATCTACTCCGGCGAAGCGGCTTAATCTTGGCGCAACCTTGGTCTCGCAACGGTTTATATAACCTGCGGGCGGCCATCGTTCAGGCGGCGCAGGACGATTCTGGGTTAACCCTGATCAATGTCTTGGAAAAACTGCCGGTGGATCTGCACCTACCGGGACATATCCTGATCAACCGCGCCCAGTACGTCAAACTGTTGGTGGAGGCGTCGGAGTATTTTGTCGGAGAAATGGAGCGCCTCTCCGCTCTGGAAGCGGAAAAAGTCGGCACCGACACGAATTTCAGTCAACTCCCCGATCCCCGAAAACCGGGCCCCTACGGCGTCGCCCCCCGTCAAACCTGGAACCTGGTGGACCCGAAACGTCAGCGGGCCTTTTACGTCAATCTTTATCGCCCCCAGCGCTGGCGGGACGGCCAAACCCCGGTGGTGGTCGTCTCCCACGGCCTCGCCTCCCGCCCGGAGGATTTTAGCCAAATCGCCGAGCATCTGGCATCCTACGGTTTCTTGGTGGTTCTGCCCCAGCACCCTGGCAGTGATTTCCAACAGGCCCAGGCTCTAATCGCGGGGACTTCCCGCCAAGTGTTTTTAATTGAGGACTTTATTGACCGCCCCTTGGATGTGACTTTTGTTCTCGACGAACTAGAGCGCCGCAATGGCCCGGAATTTGGCGGGCGTTTAAATTTAACCCAGGTGGGAGTGGGGGGGCATTCCTTCGGGGGTTACACGGCGCTGGCCCTTGCCGGAGCGACCTTTGAGTGGGAGAGCCTCCAGCGGGAATGCGTTCCCCAGGACAGCGTGCCTAATGTTTCCCTACTGTTGCAATGCCAGGCGCTGAAACTGCCCCAGAAGGATTACCAATTTAAAGATCCCCGGGTTGGCTCCCTCGTTCTGGGCAACCCGGTCAACAGCGCCGTTTTTGGTCTTCGGGGCCTCCATTCCGTGACCGTTCCGGTGATGATTATCGGCGGCAGTTACGACCCCGCCACGCCTTTTGTCCTAGAGCAAATGCGGACGTGGCCTCGGTTAGGCAGTCAAGATAAATATTTACTCCTAGCGGAAGGGCAAGCCCACGTGGATTTTTCCCAGTTAGATCCCGGCCTCAAAGAAATGGTGAAATCCGCCACGGATCTGACCTTGCCCAATCCCGACGTGCTCCACAGTTATATGACTGCCTACGCCACGCCTTTCTTTGAGGTCTATACCGCCCAGAACCCCCAATATCAGCCCTTCTTGACCTACGGCGCCGCCTACGCCCAATATCTGAGTCGGGATCAAGAATTTCGGATCTTTTTTATCGGCCCCGCCTCGGAACTAGCTTTAATTGAAGCCGCCAACAATTTTCGGCGCCAGCGGGGTCTAGCTTCCGTCAACAATAACGAGTATCCCCGCCTGATGTCCGAGTGAGTTCTACCAGCGCCGGCGCCGATTCATTAGCGATAGCTCAGGAGAAGGGCAATGCCCGCTAGAGCTAGGACGACTCCCCCTAGGGCCCGCAGGCTGATCTTTTCCCCCGACCAGGCGGCAATGGGCAAAATAAACAAAGGGCTAGTGGCTAGGAGAGCTTGGGCCACGCCGGCGGGCGCGTATTTCAGCGCCGTCTGTTGCCCGAGAATCGCCAGAAACGTGCTGGCAAAAGCGGTAATCGCCAATAGGGAAACCCAGTGCCACTGGAAAGGCGGCCAGGAACGAACGGCGGGGGGCGCCTGACTCAGCAGAAGTATAATCATCGCTTGTCCAGCCCCCAGACGAATTAAGAGAGCCCAAAAAGGCGCGATGTCGGCGCAGAGGAAGGCGTAGCGGGCCATAACAGCGCCGGCGGCTTGCCCTAGGGCACCTAACGTCCCCCAGAGAAGACCCCGGTAGGATTGGAGGGGCGCTTCCGGGGTTCGCTCCATCACCACCCAAACCACGCCCAAGACCGTTAAGCCGACTCCCGCCCACCCGCCGATTTCTAGGGTTTCTCCAAAACAGAGCCAAGCCAAAACCGCCGCAAGGGGCGGCGCCAGGCTCTCTAAAATTAAAGCCCGGCGGGCACCAATCTGTTTTAAAGCACCGAGGTAAAAACTATCCCCCAAACCAATACCGACGACTCCGCTGAGCGCCAGCCACAGGAGGGGAACCGGCGGTGTCTCCGGCGCGGGGGGTCGGCCGATGACAAGAACCAAGGCTCCGGCTCCTAGGGCGACGGCTCCTTTACTAAAGTTGAGCAACAGCGGCGATATTCGGCGCCCCAAGCCCCGGTAAACTTGGGCCGCGACGGCCCAAATCAAGGCGCTGGCCAGTGCCGCCAATTCTCCTCCTAGGGGGGGCATAGGGCTAGGAGGCTAGGGGGGGAAGTTCTCGCCCAGAAAATCCGCCCTTCTGGGTCATAGCCATCTCTCATGGAGCCGAGGCCTGCAACGCGCCGATATACTCCCGAAAACGCTCTAGATCCGCCTTAACAGTGGATTCCACCACCCGTCCCAGAAAGAGATTATCCATAATTTTTCCCAACCATCCCGGCACGGAATAGGCGATGGTTAGGCGCACGGCGCTCCGTCCCTTGAGGTCGTAAAACCGGACGGCGCCGCGGTTGGGCAGACCATCCACCGATTCCCATTGAATGATCTGTTGGGGGGTCAGTTTGGTGATGCGAGAGAGCCAGGTAAACTCGAAACCGGTGCTGGCCAACTTCCACTTAGAGAGTTCGGGATTCTCCTCCAAAACGCGCACGGACTCGATCCATTTCATCCAGCGGGGCATCTGCTCCAAATCCGACCAGAGACTCCACACCAGATCGATGGGCGCTTCGACTTCAATTTGCACGCTGTGCTCTAACCAATTGGCCATGGGAGTTGGAAAAAATAATTCGGATGTTGAAGACAAGGGCGAGGAGGAATCAACGCCCCTCCTCTCCTAGAGTACCCCTTTAGAACTGGGAACGCTCCCCAGACGGCGCTCGTCGAGGGTGACGGCCTGCCGACAGGCCCGGGCGAAGGCTTTAAAGGTCGCTTCGATGATGTGGTGACTGTTGAGGCCGTCCAGTTGGCGAATGTGGAGGGTCAGTAAACTGTGGTTCACGAGGGCGACAAAAAATTCCCGAACGAGTTGCGTGTCGTAGGTTCCCACCCGCTCCGTGGGGAGGACTAAACCGTAACTTAGGTGAGGACGGCCGGAAAAATCTAGACTGACCTGGATCAGGGCCTCGTCCAACGGCGCCAGAAAATGCCCAAAGCGACAAATCCCCCGGCGGTCTCCCAGCGCCTGATTGAGGGCCTGGCCGAGGGTAATGCCCACATCCTCGTTGGTGTGGTGGTCGTCAATCTCCAGATCTCCCGTAGCCCGCACTTCCAAGTCAATTAAGCCGTGGGAGGCGATTTGCTGGAGCATATGGTCTAAAAATGGAATCCCCGTCTCTGCTTGACACTGACCCTGCCCGTCTAGATTTAGGCGCACAAAAACATCAGTTTCTTTGGTGACGCGGTGAACGGAAGCAGCGCGGCCAACTTGGGCGGGGGAATCGGGAACAACGGTGGCGATCATAAGAGCGGCTACAATGAGCAGTGAACAGTCGGCAAATCTGACCAGAATATCCCAGAGTGGGCGTGAATGATCCGAGTCAGTATAGCAACGAATCTGAAGATTAGAAGGCGGTTGCCCACAAAGTTTGTAAATATACTAGCCCGACGTGAATCCTCAGCAGGCTCCGGTTAACGCCCCTCTTGCTCATAAAGATTGAGTTCTACGCCGAAGAAGCGAACTCCCCTCAAACCTCTTCCGCCAACGGGGATAACGCTAGGGTTAATTGCTGATGGGAAAGCACCGTCTGGGAGTCTTTGCCTAGGGGAGTTTGGAGTTTGAGCCAATACTCCTCCAGCCAGCCCTCGGAACTTCCCGGTAGGTTGCGGTCCCGCTCTAGCCACACCTGGAAGACCAGTTCCCGGCTATCCTGGGGCAAAATCAGTTGATAAATTCGCACAGATTTACCGCCCATTCGTTGACTGCGGACGGGTTTGAGGCCGTGGCCAATCAGGTCTAAAAAGCGCCGCAGAATGGTGATGGGGCTGGCGTTTTTAGCAACGCCGACACCGGTGACGGTTTTCAGATCGGCCCGATTGCGGCGGGCCAGCTCCCCGAGGCGAATTAAATCCTCATCTAGGGCGGAAAGCGGGCGCTGGGGCTGGGCCAAGAGAATCGGTAAACCGAGGACATCGAGGGTGCCAATGATCACGCCCAACTGGGAGCCGTTAAAATCTGGTAAAAAGAGACTGCCTTGTCCCTGATCTAAGAGCATCCGGGCGATTTTGGCGTCCCGGTCCGCTAGGTAAGGGCGCCCCGAAGTTAGAAAATAATGGAGCCGCAGTTTCCGATACCAACCCTGGTCGTCCCGCTCCACCATCTGGGGCGTAATGGTAATACCGTAGCGTTGCTCTAGCTCGTACTTCCTCAGTAAACGGCGCTCCTGGCTATTTTTAACCAAGCTTTTTTTCAGACTTTGGTAAGTCTCCAAACTTAAGCTGGGAGCACCGGCGATGGCCAGGCATTCGGCTTGGTAGTTTTGGAGTTTGACGGCTTGAATGGCTTCCCCTAGGGAGGGAGCCTGGGGGTTTAGTTCCACATCCGCTTCCCTGGACTCAAAACTGGGCGGGCCCAACAGACGATGGCCCGACCGTTGCAGGAGACTGAGAACCGCTTCCCGGTAGCGGAGCATGGCGGCGTTGACCCGCACGGCCATTTTGGCCCAGGCCAAGAGGGATTCCGCCTGAAAACCGCAGTCGATATCCTCTAGCGCCTCCAGATCCGCCTGTTGCAGGAGCCGGATATTCAACTCAGTCAGGCGCTGGCCCGAACTGAGGAGTTTCTGGATCGAGGTGGCGCCGTTGCCCACCTGGTTAAAGCCGTAGTTGGCGATCCACAGGTAGCGGGGCACATTCTCCCGCAAACGAGCCAGGGCTTGGCAAACCGACGGCGCCGTTTGAATGCCCTGGGCCAGACCCCAAACCGAGGTAAAGTGCCCTCGTAAATCTAAACTAACTCCCGTTTCAATGGCGGGGCTAGCCAAAACAATATCGTAATTTTTTAAGACCTCATTCAAATTTCCCAAAGCTTGGCAGGCCGGATGCTGGGGATCGCCGAGGGATTCGGAGTCAAGCCGGAGAATGCGCTGGTGGGGAAAGGTTTGGCAGAGGTAATTTTCTAAATTTTGGGTGCCCCAGGCGCTGGTCAGTTTTTGGGCTGAGAGACAAACAAAGGGGCGGCCGCCGTCCTGAATATGGGCGACGAGGTCGGCGATCAACTGTTTCGGATCGTTTTCGCCGTAGTGATAGACGGGCCAAGCTTGCTCCGGCGCCGGTTTCCAAGTATTCCGAACCAAGTAGGGCTGGAGGGAAAAACCCACCAGAGCGGTCAGATAATCCAAGGACAAATCGCTCAGATCGGCGTCCGCCACCACCAGTTGACCCCCGGCGCTGAGCGCCGTTTGCAGGAGGGTTTTTAGGGTTCGGAGGACGGCCACCCGTTGCCCCCGGCAGGTATCGGCGTTCAGGGCGTGCCAAAGCACTTGCTCCACTTCGTCGATGACAATCAGCGCCTCCCGCCACTCTTGGGGACGAAACTGGGCCTGGGACTGGGGATGGAGGGAATCGATACACAGGCCGTAACCGGAGGCGGCGCCGAGGCGGGGAGCGGGCACTTCGCTAATGTAGGGTAAACCAAAGCGCCGACAGAGTTCCTGCACAAGCTTAATCCGATGGCCAATGACTAACACGGGCCGCCCTTGGGCCCGGGCCCCTTTCACGAGGGTCGCTAGAACCTCGGTTTTGCCGGTGCCCTTGGGGGAAGAAAGCGCCGCCAGACGGGCCTGAGGCGGAATTTCCAGCGCTGGCAGAAAGGGCGCGTCCAGGGTCAGGGCCGCGGGGTAGGTCAGTTCGTTTAAGCCCTGGGCCCGCCAGAGTTCGAGAGGGAGGGCTTCCTGGTAAAACTGGTCAAAGTATTGCGACCCCTGAAGCGCGATCAGATCGTCCACGCCTTTACCCAGCGCCGCGTCCCAACCCACCACCCGACATTCGCACCCCTCCCGTTGCAAGAGGTAACCTAGGCGCTGGATCGCCAGATTAACGGACTTAATCGTCTCCGGCTTTTGATCCTGGTCAAAAATAAAATAGACCGGCCGCCCCGGCGCCGCCAATTTTTGCAACTCCGGCAACAAGGTTGAGGGTCCGACCCGTTGCCCCCCCTCGTCCTTGGGCGCGCGACAACCATTGTGAACCCCCGGCAGAGCGATGGCGCTATAGCCCGCCGTTAACAGCGCCCCGGCCTTTTTAGCGCCTTCCGTAATACAAAGCGGGATCTGGGGATGGGTCATCACCCACGGCCAAAAGCCCCCGTCCGGTTGCTCCGGGTCGAAATCCGTCGGCGCTAGGGGAACCCCCGCCTGTTCGGCGATCCGGCGCCAGAGCGACTCGGGAACCCGCAGGGCGAAAACCCCCGTCTGAGTAAAAGGGGGATGCTCGTATTTGA
Organism: Cyanobacteriota bacterium; assembly: GCA_046304295.1. GTDB lineage: Bacteria > Cyanobacteriota > Cyanobacteriia > Cyanobacteriales > Microcystaceae > Synechocystis. The sequence continues at coordinate 10,040 of JBKCES010000268.1, forward strand.
TGGGTCGGCCCTTTTCGGCGCTGAGGCGGGGAAATTGGGGCTTGAAACACCCCCAGACGTTCTCCTCCCCGGAGAGTAAGTCAATACCGGCGCACCACCAGCCCCCGGCAGATAAATGCTCGTAGCGCTCCAGGATAGCCCGGCTCACCCGCCCGTCATTTTGACGGGGTAAAGCCTCGGCGTACAATAGATGGTTTGAGGCTTCGGCGCCGCTAAGGGAGACCACATTCAGACGGATCAAATCTTCGTCAACTCCGCTGGCCTGCCATTCCTGAAGATAGTTCATATTTTTCAAGCTCGGCTCTGAGCGCCATATCTAGTGTGTAAGGGAACCTCATTCTAGCCCAAGACGCTAAATATGGATCAATAAGTTTTTAACCGCTTCCGCCTATGTCCTCCTCCCTTCCCGCCCTAGCGCTGACCCTGGGCGACCCCGCCGGTGTCGGCCCGGAAGTGATTCTCAAGGCCTTGGCAAATCTTCCTCCCGAAGGGCTAGAGACCTTAACCCTCTTCGGCTCCTGGGAGATTTTGGCGCAAACTTACCAAAATTTACAACGCCAGGGCGTCCCCGCCTGCGACCCCGCCCAGTTGCATATCTGGGAGGTTTCCCTTCCCCAGGAGGTTATCAACCAGATTCAACCCGGTCAGGGCGGCGCTGCTAGCGGCCAGGCCAGTTTTGCCTACCTAGAACAGGCTATCCTGGCGGCGCTGGGGGGCGAATTTCAGGGCCTGGTCACGGCGCCTATCGCTAAGTGGGCGTGGAAATTGGCGGGCCATCATTTTCCCGGACAAACGGAAGTATTGGCCAGCTACGCCCAACGGGAGCGGGTAGCCATGGCCTTTCTGGGGCGCTCTCCCTATACCGGCTGGGTTTTGCGGACGGTCTTGGCCACGACCCATATTCCTTTAAGTCAGGTGTCCCAGACCCTCACCCCTCAATTACTGGCTCAAAAATTAGACCTACTGATGGCGTGTCTAACCCAGAACTTTCAGATCCCCAATCCCACCATCGCTATCGCCGGACTAAATCCCCACAGCGGCGAAGGGGGACAACTGGGGTCTGAAGAAGAAGAGTGGTTAATTCCTTGGTTAAAACAAGCTCAAGACCGCTATCCCCAGACCAAACTCTTAGGGCCCGTGCCCCCGGACACCCTCTGGGTGGCGCCGGGCCAGGCTTGGTTTAAAGCGATTCCGCCCCAAATGCCCGACGCCTATTTGGCGCTGTACCATGACCAGGGCTTGATCCCAGTGAAATTAATGGCTTTTGACCAGGCGGTAAATACCACTCTCGGACTGCCCTTTGTGCGAACTTCTCCGGATCACGGCACCGCCTTTGACATCGCCGGACGAGGCATCGCTCGTAGCGAAAGTTTTCAGGCGGCGCTGACCTGGGCGCTGGAATTAGCCCAAATCTAAACTAAAAACCGATATCTCCAACACAGGTATTACTACGTATAACGTTCGTGTTCAGCGGCAGTAAATAACCTTCGCATCACCACCAAGATCTCGATATTGTCCGCTGCAACACACTTGTTAGACCAGGCTATGGCAGTGAACGACCTAAGATAGATGTGATACCATTAACTAAGAGAAAAGTACCCGTTACCAGCAGCAATATCCGCAGAATCTTAGGAGACCAGGTTCTAATCACTTGATTAATTTGCGTCAAGATTTCAGTGCTCCTGCTTTGAAATGCAATGTAAATGCCAAGCAATCCAACTAAAGGCATCACAAACACTAAATTGTAGATACTTAAAAATCCCGCTAGGTCGGAAAAACTTAGCTTAGCCTGGGCAATTCGCTCGATCGCCGCTAGATAAGGGAATGCAGTCGGAGCTTCTAAAAATGTGACACTCATACCTAGAAAAAAGATTTGAATCGGCTGTAGTGAATTAGGCTTATTTTTGAGCGGTTGATGAGCGTTAGAGGATAAATTCAAAGTCCAACCGACATAAAGCAGTGCAATTCCCAGAATGCATTGAATGAGAGACATCCACTCACTATAAGTTTCAAATACTGATTGAATTAATCTTGCCAACCCTAGTGTTGCTAATAACCCAACCGTCCAATACGCAAGAAAGATGCCAGTAATGAAAGAAATCGAGCGACCTATAGGGTTAGGTGTCGTCAATAGGTAAATCTGTAGTGCAGTTGCCGTTGGGTTCAGACTATCGATCGCTGCGATTGCTACTAAGTAGCCTAAAAGTGACATGTTCAAATCTCCTCATTCTGGCATTTAATTGATCGGCTAGAGAGACTGTGATGTACGGCGACGATTGCGTATCCCCAAAGCAGCCATGCGCCAAACGCATCATCAGCAGTTGGCAAGACATGCGGAAAAGCTTGTGTAAAAAAGTAAGTTGTCACCACCCATCGGCCCTGTTCCCCCGGACACCCTCTGGGTGGCGCCGGGTTAGGCTTGGTTTCCGGCCATCCCCCGCCAAATGCCCGACGCCTATTTGGCGCTCTACCATGATCAGGGCTTAATTCCGGTGAAGCTCCTAGCCTTTGACCAGGCGGTCAACGTCACTCTAGAACTGCCCTTCGTCCGAACCGCCCCAGATCATGGCACCGCCTTTGACATCGCCGGGGAGGGCGTCGCTCGTAGCGAAAGTTTTCAGGCGGCGGTGACCTGGGCACTGGAGTTAGCCCAAGGGAAAGGTTCATTGTCAGATTGAAAGATGAATACAAAGGCAAGCCCTGCCATCAAAGCGTTTTGAAGTCTAGAGTGATTTAGACCCTCTTTGCTTTTGACAATGCCGGGCCGTTCTTCCTCCCAAGGTCGTTTAAAACCCCCTAACGAAACATACTGCTGAGGGAGCTTTCTTCGTGGATGCGCCAGATGGCTTCTCCCAACAGGTTGGCTACGGAGAGGATGGTCAGTTGGGAAAATAAATGGTCTTCCGGGATGGGAATGGTATTGGTCACGATTACCTCCTCCAACATGCCGCTGGAGAGCCGGGCGATGGCGGGTTCGGAGAAGACCGCATGGGTGGCGCAGGCGTACACTTGACGAGCGCCGTTGTTGCGGAGGAGTCGGGCGCCTTCCAAAATCGTTCCCGCCGTGTCGATCATGTCGTCCACCAACACTGCGGTTTTGCCTTCCACGTCCCCGATTAAATTCAGCACCTCCGCCACGTTGTGGGACTGACGGCGCTTGTCGATGATGGCCAGGGGCGCCTCGTTCAGCTTTTTGGCGAAGGCCCGGGCCCGGGCTACCCCGCCCACGTCGGGGGAAACCACCACCAGATCGCTGAGTTGTTTACTCAGGAGGTAATCAATGATCACGGGGGAGCCGTAAACGTGGTCAAAGGGAATATCAAAATAGCCCTGAATTTGGGCGGAGTGGAGATCCATGGCTAGCACCCGCTGGGCGCCGGCGCCGGTGATCAGGTTGGCCACCAGCTTCGCCGCGATGGATTCCCGACCGGCGGTTTTCCGGTCAGCCCGGGCGTAGCCGTAGTAGGGAAGCACAGCGGTAATCTGCCGGGCCGAGGCTCGCCGGCAGGCATCGATCATGATCAACAGTTCCATCAAATTATCGTTCACCGGATGGCAACTGGGTTGGATCAGGTAAATATCCCCGCCCCGGATGGATTCCTGGATTTGGATGTAAAGTTCCCCGTCGGCGAAGCGTTTACGGAGCATCGGCCCCACGTCCATCCCTAAATAACGGGCCACCTCCTGGGAAAGCGCCGGATTAGCGGAGCCGGAGAAGAGGCGGAGACGATTGCTGTCGGGTAAAGACGACAAGAGTGATTGGCGTGATAAAGTAGCGGTATGGCTCACGGCAGACACGGTTCCCTCAATGCGTGGTCTGGGTTTTCCCCGATTCCCGAGGCGGAGGCTGGGGAATTTTCCCCCATCATCATACACCGATTCTTTGGGGTCTGTTGAGCGTAAATTTGCGGTCGTTATTTAGGAATTATTGATGAATTTTACGCCGCCCCAAGCCCCCGCGCTCTTGATCGCAGGTACCGATACAGGAGTGGGTAAAACGGTTCTGACCTCGGCGCTGGCGGCCTATCGGCGCCGTTTTTTCCCGGCCCAATCCCTGGGGTTAATGAAGTTAATGCAAACTGGGGTGGGAGACCGGGAATGGTATCAAGACCGCTTCGGCGCCGATCCCCAGACGGAACTGCTGACGCCCCTCCAATTTACGGCGCCTTTAGCGCCGCCCCTAGCGGCACGACTGGAAGGCAAGGCGGTGGATTTAGCCCCGGTTTGGCAGGGGTTAACGGCCTTACAAAATAATCATTCCTTTGTTCTAGTGGAAGGACTGGGCAGTTTAGGCTCGCCGGTAACAGAGGAACTAACCCTAGGGGATTTAGCGGGGTTGTGGCGCTTAGAAACCGTTTTAGTGGTGGGGGTAAAATTGGGATGTCTGGGGCAAGCCCTCGCCCAGACGGCGCTGGCTCGACAAGCGAAGGTTAATCTGCGGGGTTTTGTGCTGAGTTGCGCCGAGCCAGAGTCTCAGGTGTGTCTGGAGGATTGGGCCAATATTCCTCTGTTGGAAGCCATGAGCCAACTTCCCGTTCTCGGCGTTGTCCCTTACCTCGCGGAAGAACAGCGCCGGGACTTAAACGTTTTGGCCGAAGCGGCCGCCTATCTAGATTTAGAAAAACTCAGTTGGGGACCCGGATGATTTGGCAAACCATTAGCGAGGACATTAGCCGTTTAACGGGAGAGATCTTTACTCTCAGCGAAAAACGCCCCGTCAGCGGCGGCTGTATCAATCAGGGTTATCGCGTCTTGGACGGAGGGCGGAGCTATTTTGTTAAACTCAACAGCGCCGAAAAACTGCCCATGTTTGAGGCCGAAGCTCTGGGACTAACGGTGATGGAAGCCACCCAAACGATCCGAGTTCCCCGACCCCTCGGAACCGGCACCGGCGCCGGTCAAAGTTACCTCATTCTGGAATGGCTGGATTTTAGTGCCGGTGACAGCGCCGCCTGGGCGGAAATGGGGCGCAATCTCGCCCGACTCCATCAAACGGGCCGGGCAGAACGCTTTGGTTGGGAGCGGCATAACACCATCGGCTCCACCCTCCAGATTAACGACTGGAAGGACGACTGGACGGACTTTTGGCTGGACAATCGCCTAGGTTACCAGTTAGATTTAGCCCGAAAGCGGGGCGGAGGTTTTCCCTCCCTTGCGGAAATTACGCCTGCGGTAAACGCTATTTTAGAGAATCATCACCCAGCGCCGTCCTTAGTTCACGGCGATCTCTGGTCCGGCAATGCGGCTATTTTAGTCACCGGAGAGCCGGTTATCCTCGATCCGGCGGTCTATTACGGCGACCCGGAGGTGGATCTAGCCATGACGGAACTCTTCGGCGGTTTTCCCGGCGCTTTTTATCGAGGTTATGGCGAAATTTGTCCGCCCCAGCCGGGGTATGAAAAACGGAAGATTTTATATAATCTATACCATATTCTTAACCATTTTAACCTCTTCGGCGGCGGCTACGCTCAACAGGCCCAGGGGATGCTTCGACGATTAGGAGCGGGTTGAATCGCCAAAGACCGTCGATCCGCCCGGGTGAATCTCGAATTTGTTAGTTGATTCAGTCTGCTCTCATCCCCTTCTCCCAGAACGGGAGAAGGGGAGTCAACGTTATTACCAAAGCCAAGCTATTCGGAGCAGAAAACCCGGCAGAACGTCCTCTCCCTCTAGCTCTCTTGGTTTCTCTAGAATTTCCGCCGGTTGGCCGGGGCGATAAATCGTCGCGGTTTTGGCCAGAGGATTCAGGAGCCATCCCAGACGTAAACCGGAGTTGAGGTATTCCTCCATTTTTGTCTGGGTTAACGCCAAGCTATCGCTGGGGGAGAGCAGTTCAAGGACAAAATCGGGACAGAGGGGCGGAAATTGTTGCCGTTCCCTAGGCGTTAGCGCCTGCCAACGGGCTTTAGCCACCCAAGCCACATCGGGAGAGCGCCGCCCGCCCCGAGGCAGTAAAAAACAGGTGGAAGAGTCAAAGACTACGCCCAGTCGAGTTTGGCGGTTCCAAAAGATGAAGTCCGCCAGCAACTCGGCGTTTTGTCGTCCGGTTTCGCCGCCGGTTGGAGGCATAATCAACAATTCTCCCGCCGCAGTTTGTTCTATTTTCAAATCGGGGTTGGCTTGACAGAGATCCAGAAAAGGATCTTCCTCTAGGAGAATAGGGGATTGGAGTTGAGGGGTCATCTGCTTCCAAGAGCTAGGACTTCTTTAGCTTAGCCTAGGCGCCGGTTGAATAAGTGCCCCCAGAATGTGGCGCTGACGATGCCGTTTTTTCGATTGGGGATTACTGTAGAAACTACACTTGCCCGATAGAGTTGAAACAAAAAATTCAAGAACTGGCCCGCCAGGGCGCCGGAACGCCTTAATCACCCAAGCCAATCTGTCTGGAGCATGGAGCAAGTCGTCATCTCTCGGTCATACGCTCTCCCGGAACTGGGGGAACTCAGTGCCGCCTGCCCTGTGGGTAAACGGCTCCCCGGCGCTCTCTATGTCCATCGCTCTGCCCTGGCGGCGTTGTCCCCGGAAATACGGGAGTATGAACAACTGGCCCGGCGCTGTTTGGAATCCAAGGATGACTTCACCCTAGTTAAATTCCAGACGACGGCGCCGAAAATTTCCTACCTGCTCTATCCCAATTTTGAGGACGACCCCCACCCGGCGCTGGCCCAGAGTATTCAGGTCAATCTGGAGACTGGGCAAGTCCGTTATGCCGACTACCGGCGCCGGGCTAACCCCCCGATCCTCCACCGCAAGGAAACGTTTCTCCACCCTGACCACCCCAATTATCTCCAATTCGCCCATCTGACCCAAACGGAAGCGGCGCTGGGACTCTTAGATTCTCCGAGGGAAATCGGTCTTAGGGAAGCCTGGCGCCGGCGCCTCGAATCCCAAAAGATTGAAATGGCGTGTCACGCCTTGGCCTGTCCCCTTGTTCAGGAGAACCGACCCCAAATCCAGCGCCACCGGGCGGCGCTCCCCCGCAAGACCCTCTCCCGACCCCTGCGATTGGCGCTGGAGGCGGGCCTATTGCCGGAGGAGGGGAGTTTTTTTGATTACGGGTGCGGTCAGGGGCAAGACCAGTGGGAAATAGCCCAACGGGGTTACCCCAGCGCCGGTTGGGACCCCCATTACGCGCCGTCGGCGCCGCGGGTGGAGGCGGATCTGGTTAATTTGGGCTATGTGCTCAACGTCATTGAAGATCCCCAGGAGCGCCGGGAGGCGTTATTGGACGCTTGGCGCTTGACTCGCCAGGTTTTAGTCGTCTCGGCCCAGGTGGTGTTGGAGGATGAAAAAGCGGGCTGGCTTTCCTACGGCGACGGCGTTGTCACCCGCCGTCAGACTTTTCAGAAATACTATGAGCAACTAGAGCTTAAATCCTATATTGAGCAGACCCTAGGGGCGGAGGCCTGGGCCCTAGCCTTGGGAGTCTATCTCGTCTTTCGTTCCCCGGAGCAGGCCCAAACCTTTCAGCTCTCCCGCCAGCGCCGCCGGGCGACGACTCCCCGCCCCGGTCGTTCCCTCCGGCGCTTTGAGGACTATGAACCGCTTCTACGGCCGCTGATGGCGTTTTACGGGGAGCGGGGACGGTTGCCCCAAAGGGGAGAATTACCCGAGGAAGAGGAGATTCGCGGCGTCTTTGGCAACTACCGTCGGGCCTTCGCGCTCATTCTCCAGGCGACCCCCGCGGCGGAATGGGACGCGATTCAAGACCAGCGCCGTCAGGAGCTTTTGCTCTACCTCGCCCTGAGTCGTTTTGAGGAGCGCCCCCGACCTCGCCAACTGCCCCCGGCTTTACGGTGGGATCTGAAGGAATTGTTGGGGGGCTACGAGGCGGCCTGTCTGTTGGCGGATGGATTGCTCTACGGTTTGCGGGATCTGTCCCAATTGGCGGCGCTGAGCCAAACCAGTCCCTTGGGTAAATGTTTTAAGCAGTCGTTTTTAATTCATGTTAATTATCTGGATCAACTGCCGCTTTTGCTTCGCCTCTACGAGGGTTGCGCCAGTCAAACCGCGGGGCGTCTGGAAGGCACCAATGTGGTTAAACTGTCCTTCCGGGAGCCGCGGGTGTCCTATCTGGTTTATCCCCAGTTTGACGCCCTGGCCCATCCGCCGCTGACGGAACGATTGGACGTGGCGGTGAATCGTTTGCGGGTCTCCTATCGGGATTACCGCGGCGCCGAAAATCCCCCCATTCTCCACGAAAAGGATCTGCTGGTCGGCGCCGATTATCCGGGCTATCCTCAATTTTCTCGCCTGTCTCAACAGGAGCGGGAGCGGGGCTTATTGGACGACTACGGCCCTATCCGGCGCCGGGAGGGC
>JBKCES010000269.1:0-6208 GCA_046304295.1 Cyanobacteriota bacterium
AACCCCACCCGCCCCTATACGGTAAATACCCTAGACGAACATTTGGATATGTTGATGGTTTGCCATCACCTCGATCCCAATATCCCGGAAGATGTCGCCTTTGCCGAGTCCCGCATCCGCCGAGAAACCATCGCCGCCGAAGATATTCTCCACGACCTCGGCGCATTTAGTATGATTGCCTCTGATTCCCAAGCCATGGGTCGGGTCGGGGAAGTGGTGTTACGCACCTGGCAAACGGCCCACAAAATGAAAGTCCAGCGGGGGCACCTGCCGGAGGAAACCGGAGACAACGATAATTTCCGGGCCCGGCGCTATGTGGCCAAATACACCATCAATCCCGCCATCACCCACGGCATCGCCGAAGTGGTCGGCTCTGTGGAAGTGGGCAAATTGGCGGATTTGTGCCTCTGGAAACCGGCCTTTTTTGGGGTCAAACCGGAGATGGTAATTAAGGGCGGGCTGATCGCCTGGGCCCAGATGGGGGACGCCAACGCCAGTATTCCCACGCCCCAGCCCGTCTATATGCGTCCGATGTTTGGCAGTTTCGGCGCCGCCTTAAGTTCTACTTCTGTACTTTTTACCTCTCAAATCGCTCTAGAAGCGGGAGAAATCCAAAACTTGGGGCTACGCAAACCCTTAATTCCCTCCCGCAATAATCGGCGGTTAAGCAAACGGGATTTAAAATTAAACGACGCCTTGCCCCATATGGAAGTCAATCCCGAAACCTACGAAGTGCGAGCCGACGGCGAGTTATTAACCTGCGAACCGGCGACGGTGTTACCCTTGGCTCAGCGCTATTTCCTGTTTTAATCCCACCGGCTTCAACGGCTTGCTTCGGGGCAAGAATAGTTCAATAGAACTATCATGGCCAGAAGTGGGTCGTCGTAGTTGACGGCGGCGCTTTGGAAACCCCTACTTCAGCATCCTTCCGCAGGCTATATTTTTTTGACTAGACTCAACACTCATTGAGGCTCCCTATCAAAATAGATACTTCTTAAGTCACTAAATTCACCTGAGAACCCTGATCGGACTTATAAACCTCAATCCTCTGTTGGAACGCCTCTTTAAATTGGGGCATGTGGGTCACCGTTAGAATACAGGCGAAATCCGAGGCGATTGCGTTAATGGCCGCCACCAGGCGCTCACAACCGTCGCTGTCCTGGGTGCCGAAGCCCTCGTCGATAATCAACAATTGCAGGGCGGTTCCAGCCCGTTGAGCTAGGAGACGAGCCAGTGCCAAACGGATGGAGAAATTAATACGAAAAGCCTCCCCACCGGAATAGGTTTCGTAGGGTCGGGTGCCCTGGGCGTCGGCGATGACGATATCCAACGTGTCGATCATCTTATAGCCCTTGCGCTTGGAGCCGGTTTTGCTTTCCTTTTGGGTAATAAATTGGATATGGAGTTGATTGCCGGTTAAGCGGGCAAGGATGTGGTTTGTTTCTGCTTCTAGTTGGGGCAGGATATTTTCAATCATCAGGCTTTGGATGCCGTTTTTGCCAAAAGCCTTAGCCAATTCTGTGTAGATTGTATGTTGCCGTTTAGCGGTTTGAAATTGTTGACGGGTTTCTGCCAATTCTTCCTTTAACGTATCCAACTGAATTAATTGTTGGTCGTAGCCCCCCTTGCGGGCTAAGAGCGCGTCTAGCTCCCGGCGCCGGTCGTTGAGGGTCTGCTCTAGGGTCTGGATCTGGGCGCTGTGGTCGGCGTACTGGTCGATTTGGCGCCGGAGTTGCTCCAGTTCCGCGGTCAGGGTTTCCCGTTCCTGACCCCGAGCACCGATTAATCCCTGTAACTGTTCCCGGCGCTCCCGCAGGGGGGGGATTTGGGTTTCGGCTTGTTGGAGTTCCTGCTGGCGTAGGGCCCAGGGTTGATAGTCCTGAACCTGCTGGCTCAACTGGCGGTGGCGCTCCGGGTCGTAGTTGAGGGTTCCTAAGTTCTCTTCTAATTGGCTCAGTTCTTGGCGCTGGGGGGAGGATTGCCCCAGGGTCTGGATTTCCGCCGCTAAACTTTGACAGCGCCGCTCCAGGGACGGGCGCTCCCGCTCTAGGCTCTGGCGCTTGCGCTGGGCCTCTTTCAAGGAAACCTGTTTGATTTCCGCCCGCCGCAATTTTTCCACCTCCGCCCGAACCAGGGCGTGGGTCTGCTCGTCGTAGGGGATGGCTTGCAGTTCCGCCGCCAGCGCCGCCAGTTCGGCCTGTAATTCTGGTGCGTAATCCTGTTCTTGCAAACGTCGCTCTAAATTCTCCAGTTCCGCCTGGGTTTCCTGACGGCGCTGGTAAAGGTCTTCCCCCTGCTCTAGTTTCAGTTCCAGTTGATTGTAGCGTTGTTGAAGGGCTTCTAAACCGTCCAGATGCACTTTAACGTCCCGATATTCCTGACGGAGCACCTGTATCTCCCGGTCGCAGACGGCGCTTTGCTCCTTCAGCACCCAAATTTGCTCCTGTAGCTCTTCCTGTTGGCGCCGGGTTTTGGCCACCACCTGGTCGTGGAAGTGGCCCTCTAGACTTTGCTCGCAGAGGGGACAGAGCGCCGACGGGGTGTTTTCCAACAGGGTTAATTTTTGGGCCAGTTCCCCCAACTGTTTTTCACAGAGCCGCCGGTGTTCCTGGAGCCGCTCCTGGAAATGACGGCGCTCGTGGCCCTTTTCCTCCACCCGTTTCAGGTAGGTTTCCTGTTTTTTGAGGTCTTCAATTTCGCCGTTCAACCGTTGCAGTTCCCGACGCTGTTCGGGGAAGGCGGAGATTGCTTGAGTTAGCTCCGCAACTAACTTTTTCCCCTGCTCCAATCGGGCCTCCAGTTGGGCGCCCTGCCGTCCAATTTCCGTCCGTAGTTCGTAGCCCCGATGTTGGAGGGGAATCTGTTGGCGCTGGAGTTCGTCTAACTTCCCGAGGCGCTGTTTAGCTTCCGCCAGTTTTTCTAAACCCGCTTGAATTTCCTCCGCCTGATTCAGAATCGCCTGAAGTTCCTCTTCCTGACGAGCTAGGTTTTGCAGATGGAGTTGGGTCTGTTCCAGTTGGCGCTGGAGTTGGTTTTCTTGGGCCAGCAGTTCTTTCTCTAAGGTTTGTTGGCGCTGTTTCAGCTCCTGATAGCGCCGCAAATCCTCGGACGCTTGGGCGGCTTCCCGTTGCAGGCTGAGGTATTGCTGGTAGTTGCGGCGGATGATCTCGGTTTGCGCCACTAGTTCTTCTTGGGCTGTCAGGGCGGCGCTGACGCTTTGACTTTCCCGCTCCAGGCGCTCGGTTTCTTGAACTAACTTTTCCAGTTGTCCGGCTCGCCATTGGTACTGCTCTTGATGGGCTCGGCGCTGATTTTGACTGAGTTGCAGTTGTTGCCGTTGCCAGAGGTCTTGCTCTTGTTGTTGGTTCAAAAGCGTTAACTGTTGCTCTAGCTCCCCTTGCAGGCGCTCAATCTCCGGGCGCTGGTCTAATTCCTGTTTCAGGGTTTGAATCCGAAGATCTAAATAATCGGCTTTGCCCTTTTCTTCCTTGGAAATATCCTTCGCTTTTTCCGCCAAAATTTCGTATTGATTCAGTTTTAACAGATCGACTAGAACCTGTTTCCGCTCCGCCGGTTTCCGAGTCATAAACTCGTCGGCGTGACCCTGACGCAGATAGGCGGAATTAGTAAAGGTGTCGTAGTCTAACTTGAGGGTTTTGTTAATCTCTTCCTGGGTGGCCCGAATGGTTTTAGCTCCGAGGGGACGAAACTGAGCGCCACTGAGAACCTGAAAGTCAACAGTACTGCCCTTACCCCGTTGGCGGGAGCGGATAATTTTATAGGTGTTCTGATTGCTGACAAATTGAAAATCGACCCGGACATGGTCGGCGCCGGTGTGAAGGACGTCCTCTTCGTTCCCCTTGGCTCGACTTTCCCCCCAGACGGCCCAGGTCATCGCTTCCAGCAGAGAGGATTTTCCCGCTCCGTTAGCGCCGCAAATACAGGCGGTATGGAGACCCCGAAAATCAATTTGGGCATCTTGGTAACTGAGGAAATTTTTGAGGACTAAAATCTGGGGAATCATCCGGTGCCCCTAGGAAAAACAGGAGTTGACCGACGGTCGGCTCCCTCCAATGTTACCATTGCGCTTGGGCGTTGGGTTGACTTACGGCTAAAGTAAAGCCAGCGCTCGCAAATCTAACCTGAAGAAACTAACCCACCCCTAACCGCTCCAGGCAGGGGAACTAGATTAAATATCCTTTTATAGTGGCCACATCTGGGTTGTAAATTGCCCTCTGTCAAAAAGCTCTACCCATAAGCGTTCCGGTATTTAGAATTTTACAAATCGTTTATGATCGCTATATGATCACCAATGTGACCAAAATCGCCCGGGGGGAGCCAAAATCCGTTCCGGCGGGGCAAGACGGCGCCGAAGTCATCAAGTTTTATAATCTTTATAGAAGTTCTAAAACCCAAAATTGTCTACGCTAAAGACGTCCGTCAGGTTTTAACCTACGTGGAGACCGGCAATGTTAACGCCGGTTTGGTTTACGCCACCGACGCAAAAATGTCCCAGAAAGATAAGAATCGCCGCCACGGCACCGAAGGAATCCCACGCCCCGATTGTTTATCCCATAGCGATTTTGAAAAATAGTAAAAATATGAACGTCGCTCAGTCCTTTGCTCAATTTTTAGTTGGTAGCCCCAGTAAAGCTGTGTTTAACAAATACGGTTTTATTTTTTAAATTCCTATGCTCAATCCTCGTTACATCGACGATTTACTCTTAGACCGGAGTCAAAGCGATCAACTTACCGTTTCAGCGCCGCCACCTCCGCCAGCAATTCTCGGCGCCAGGGTTGCAGGGCCAAATCGAGGGCGGGATTAAGTTGCAGGGTCGGAAAGAGATCGGCGAACCAGAGGGTCATGGGGATATTGTCCGCTGTGACAAAAAAATCGGAGGGGTTAGATCCCTCTAGATGGCGGCTGTTGATATTGTGGCCGAGGCGATAGCGCCGATAGGAGGCCGTCGGCGCTAGTTCCCGGAGCCATTGAGTAAAGGTTTTCGCCTGGGCCATGGAGGATAGGAGTTGTTGTTTGGGTTTTTCCCCCAGCAGAGCCTGGCCCTGGGCCACCCAAGCCTGTTGTAAAAGGGACAAGCGCCGTTCTGGATTTTGAAAGGCTTCGATGACTTGTCGGACCGGGAGGGGAATTTGGCTAAAGGTCTGGGCGGGGGTTTCCGGTTGAAGTGCCAAGGTTAACAGCGCCTGGGCAGTAGGAGAGCCGTATTTAGGAACCACTTTCTCGGCCCGAGTCCAGTCCCCTTGCCACCAGTAGAGACCCCCCTGAATTTGTCGCAGTTGGTCTTTGATTCCTGCTGTCAGGTCGGGATCTTTCAATAAGACTTCGATATCCGTCAGGATTTGGCGCTGAACCGCGGGATAGAGGGGCGCCAACAGGGGCCGCCGCCAGAGAGGGCTGGTGATAAACACCGGATGACGCAGACATTCGAGGCTAAAGGCCATCACTGCCAGGCGGGTTTGTTCTTGGGCCTGTAAACTCAGCCCCAGTTGGTAAAATAACCCCGGTTTGGCAGGGACTAGCTCCAGCGCCTGCCGGAAGGACTGGGCCGCGGCACCGGGTTGGTTGTTGACCAGTTGGAGAACGCCTAAATTATTATGGCTAAATTCCCGGTAGGGAGAGAGGGCGATGGCCTGCTCAAAGGCGCCGATGGCTTGGTTTAGATGGTTCTTTTTCTCCTGGGGATTGGGACTGTTCAGCGCCGCCTCTCCCCGGATGGCCGCCAACATTTCCGGGTAGTAGGGTTCCCAGGGGGCCAACCCTTGGGCCGCCGTTAAGGATTGCTCAAAGACCGGGAAATCATTCCTAGCTAGAGCTTTAAAGCCCCGCTCTGAGAGAGACCAAGCCCGGAGAATCGGCGCTTGCCAGAGGCTAAAGCCGAGAAATAGTGCCAAACCCACCAGCGCCGCTGGCCGGGCCCAAGCGTAAGTCTTAAGCTCTGCCGGCGCCGGTTGAAAACTGGCTAGGAGGACGGCGTAAATCAGCAGGGAGCCGCTAATGGGCAAGTTATCCAACTGGAAATCCGTAAGCGCCATGACGCCGTAGGCCCCTAAACCGCTGGCGAGGGCCCAAACCGTTAGGCGCTCTCCCTCCCGGCATTGGCTCTTTTTTCCCCAGCGCCAGAGGGCGTAAACAGAAGTCAAAACTATCGAAAAGAAAAAAATTAAGCCGCCGGCGCCGAGTTCCCCA
>JBKCES010000270.1:0-4846 GCA_046304295.1 Cyanobacteriota bacterium
TGCTTCGCCAGTGGCTTTGGCGCGAGCGAAAAAACGGGTTCCCGAGGCGGAGTTTGCCCAAGGACTAGCGGAAAATCTCCCCTTTGGCGACGGGCAGTTTGACGGCGTCCACACCAGCGTCGCCCTCCACGAAATGACAGCGCCGCAACTAGAGCAAATTTTACGGGAAATTTACCGGGTTCTAAAACCGGGAGGGTGTTTAGTTCTGATCGATCTCCACAAACCTTATAATTGGCTTTTTTGGCCTCCCTTGGCGCTGTTTATGGCGCTTTTCGAGACGCAAACAGCTTGGCGATTAATTAACATCGATTTGCTGTCCCAGTTAACCGCTTTGGGGTTTAGCCACTGTCAAAAAACGCTCCACAGCGGCGGTAGTTTGCAGGTTATTCAAGGACAACGTTAACGCTATGGCGGCGGAATCTGCGAACTTTGACTTTCTCAGAACCTACGACCCACAACTCGTCCGACTCAGCGCCAATGAATAGAGTTCCGATCAGCTCCGGCGCCGCCATAGCAACGATAACTAAATCATCTACCTTGTCACTTTTCTCAGATTCTAAATACTCCCCTCGTACCGAGATGTTATTTGAGCATAGATGACCTACTTTTACCTCGATTCCAAATTTTTCACCACTTCCAAGGTGATTTGAGCAAACAGTGTTGTCAAATTGTACCTGTACAATTCATCCATTATCCTTCCAATCCGTTTTGGCGTAATGAACTTTGCCTTTATGCCTTCTCCCAGTAAATATAGCGGTCACATCTAGGTTGTAAATTCTCCTCCGCCAAAAAGCTGTACCTGTAAAGGTTTCAGCATTTAAGTTTTTACAAATTATTTATGACTACTATATATCCATCACAAATTATTTATGAATTTCGTCTTCATCTCGCAGTTTGACCACCCCGTCAGGCTGACGCCTGCCACCCCTCCAGAGGAGGGGAATTTTTAGCCGACAACTCACTGTTACGATTCCCCTCCCGTGGAGGGGCGCCCCGCTAGGGGCGGGGTGATGATTTTGTCTTTAATTTTTGTCCTTTTTTGGAGAATATTTAGGTTATCTTACCCGGTTTCTCGCTTCTTCCCGACATCCCTAGATGAGAACCTATAAATTATTTTTGTCTTTTGCCATCTCGCCGAATTCGGGATCAACATGGAGGCAGTTCCAACGGCAACGCCCCCAGGAGTCCCTTACGAAAATCGTTAAGAATCTGTACCGCCGCCCGCTCCCGGTCGTTCTGAAAACGTCTCTGGGCCAACTCCGCTAGGTAAGCTTCCCCCGTCAGGGCACCCCGCTCTTGCCCGTAACGGCTTTCTAAAATGGCGGTGAATCCTAGATTATCTAACAATTCAATCAGGGCGATGGCCACCGCTTGATTCTCGTAGGCCGCTTCCCCAATATCTTCACAGATGGCCAGCTTGAGGGCGTTGGCTTGGTCGTCCAGTTTCAGGGGAATAATACCGGGAGAATCCAACAGCTCAATCTGCTCGGAAATGCGAATCCAGCGCAACTGCCGCGTCACCCCGGCCCGGCGGGCGCTCTCCGCCACTTTGCGCCCTAAGAGCCGGTTAATCAGCGCCGATTTGCCCACATTGGGAAAGCCAATCACCCCCGCTCGCACGGGTCGGGGTTCCATGCCCCTAGATTGACGCTTGGCGTTGACGGCGCGGCTGGTCAGTTGGGCGGCCTTGAGAATGGCCTTGACTCCTGCGCCTTCCTTGGCGTTGGCCCAGAAAACCTCCTGCCCCTGTTCTTGGAACCAAGCCAACCATTGGTCCCGGAGCGATTCGGGAATCATATCCACCCGATTCAGAATCCGTAGGCGGGGCTTAGCGCCGAGCCATTGGGAAACCTGGGGATGTTGGGAGGCTAAAGGAATGCGGGCGTCGAGGACTTCGAGGACCACGTCCACCCGTTTGATCTGTTCCTTGAGTTGTCGCTCCGCCCTGGCGATGTGACCAGGGTACCATTGAATCAAGGGCATCGGGCTTACTCAATGGCGATGGTGGTGGGACTAGCGCCGGTCGGGGGAGGCGAAGGGGGCAAGTCCGAGCGCCGAAACTGGCTATAGAGGCGGTCCCGCCAGTCAAAGAAGGGGCTGTAGAGGCTGTTGTCCGCCAAGCCCGGAATCCCTTTCCCCATTAAGTTAGAGGGCAGATTGAGATAATTTCCCGCCGGGATTTTAATAATCAGGCTCAGACCCGCCACCGCCAGATCCGCTAGGGTCGGCTCATTGCCAATGAGGTAGGGCTGGTGTTGCAAAATCAAGGTCAGAGCCTCCAAATCCTGATGGAGACTGCGGAGGGCTTCCTTGACTGCGTCGCCGCCGAAACCGACCCCGGCGCCGAGGAGATCTAGGACTTGACCGGGTGCGGCGCTGACCAAATTCCGCAGTAGAGGAGGCGTGTCCCGGGGCAGGAGGGAGGCCCGGAAACTAGGATTTTGGTTGAGAGCGCCGACAAGGGCCACGCGACCCTTGAGACCAATGGATTCATCGGCCCATTCCTCCAGAAGCAAGCATTGCCCCCGTCGCACCGGATCGGTGGGTAGGAGGGGTTTTTCAGGATACTTGCGGTCGAGGTAGAGGGCGATTTCCGTGGAGTCGGCGATGATGGTCTCCCCATCCTTGAGCACGGGAACCTTGGTTTGTCCCGAAAGTCTCAGGAGTTCCAGTTGCCCGACCCCTGGAGCGACTTCGATTTTTTTGTAGTCCAGTCCCTTGTAATCGAGGATAAAGCGGACTTTCTCGGAATACTGGGAGAGTTCAAATTGGTAAAGTTCTAGCATGGGAATTTAGGGCGACGGGCTACAGGAGATAGACCAGAATAAATAGGATAATCCAAACCACATCCACAAAGTGCCAGTACAACTCCGCCGCTTCCACGCCAAAATGGGCGGCGCCGGAGTAATGACCGGGTTGGCGAGAGCGCCAGAGGACGGAGAGGATCAACATCAGCCCAAAGGTGACGTGGAGACCGTGGAACC
Source organism: Cyanobacteriota bacterium (assembly GCA_046304295.1). Taxonomy (GTDB): domain Bacteria; phylum Cyanobacteriota; class Cyanobacteriia; order Cyanobacteriales; family Microcystaceae; genus Synechocystis. The sequence continues at coordinate 2,985 of JBKCES010000270.1, forward strand.
CCGTCAGCACGTAGAAGCAACTGGCGAAGAGGTTGGTGGTCAGCCCCATTTGCAGGTGGAAATATTCGTAGACCTGACCGGAGAGGAAGAGAATCCCCATCAGCGCCGTCAGACCGAACCAGCGTTGCAGTCCAGCATTATCGTTCTTTTTAATGGCGACCTGACCCTGGTGCATGACAAAGCTGCTGGCGATGAGGATGACGCTGTTAATCCCCGGCAGGAGCAATTCCCGCTCCGGGGTGCCCTCCGGCGGCCAAACCGGCACCACGCTCCGGTAAATCAGGTAAGCGGAGAAAAGACCGAGGAAAATGGCGCTTTCCGCCACCAGAAACATGACGACACCAAAAATACGGTGGTCCGGGTGACCGTGATGATGGCCCGTCGGCGCTTCGGCGTAGGCGGCGCCCAGCGCCGCGTTGGGGGTGAGGGAACTCTGCATAATGGCTCAAGCTTATGATGAATGAGAGACAATGGCCGGGAATAGGGGCAAAAATTTCCAGGATTGCCCGTGATCCTAGCAAACCTTTCCCGAGGTGTCTTCTTTTGCGACTTGTGCGGATCAGGAAATCGGAGCTTCTCCATCATCCTACCAAGGGACGATCTATCCTTTTTGAGTTTTATTGGCTCTTGTGGCTTTACTATGCTTGACAAAAAAGCGTTTTGTGAGCTGAAGCAAATTTCAGTTAAGGCTCCATTTACCGGCGCCGTTCTAGACCCGCATCCATTGATTGACTGAGGGGATTCTAGGGGGAGCGCCAAAGTTCTTCAACCCGGTTCACTAAAACCTGCATTTGCGCCGGAGTCGAAGGTTCGGGCCAGAGAAAATTAACGTGACCCAGTTTGCGGCCAGGCCGGGCGCTGTGCTTGCCGTACCAGTGAACCCGAGCCTGGGGTAGGTTGGCTAACGCCAGACGCTGGGCGCCGTAGTCTTGCTCGGTGCTTTCGTAGCCGAGGAGATTCACCATTAGCGCCTGGGCGCCGAGAAGTCCAGGGGAACCCAGGGGTAGACCCGCCACCGCCTGCAAATGGAGGGCAAACTGGGAGGTCTGACAGGCGTCTTGACTGAAATGGCCGGAGTTATGAACTCGGGGCGCCAATTCGTTAATATAAACGTCGCCAGCGGCGGTGGCAAAAAGTTCGATCCCTAGGACACCGACATAATCTAAGGCTTCTAAAATTCGACGCCCATAGTCCCGGATTTGGGATTCTAACCCTTCCGTGCCCGGCGCCGGGGCCAACACCCACCGGCAGACCTGCTCCACCTGACAGGTTTCCACCAGGGGATAAAAAGCGATTTCCCCCGCAGCGCTCCGGGCCGCCACCAGCGCCAATTCTCGTTCAAAGGGAATAAAGTCTTCGATTAACCACTCGCCGCTGTTTAACTCCGGCGCTAGGCGCTCCCAGTCGGTAAGATTGCGAAGAATATGGGTCCCTTGACCGTCGTAGCCCTGGCGCCGGGCTTTCAGAACGCAGGGAAAGACGGGGGTTTGACCCGCTTCGTAGGCACCGAATTGGGGAACTGGCAGATTTAACTCCCGTAAAAATTGTCGTTGCCGGAGTTTATCCAACAGGGGAGCCAAGGACGCTAGAGAGGGGCGAAAACAAACCCCTTTTTCGGCTAAAGGCGCCAGAGCCTCCAGATCGACAAACTCGTTTTCAAAGGTAATAATCTCGCACTGCTCCGCCAAACGGGCCGTCGCAGACGCGTCCGCAACGGAAGCCAAAACGACCCCGGCGGCTAAACGGGCGGCGGGATCATCGACTGCGGGGGTCTGAACCCAAAGCTTCAGCCCTAATTTCGGCGCTTCCTCCGCCAGCATTGCGGCCAGCTGGCCGCCGCCGATCACCCCAATGGCTTGACT
>JBKCES010000271.1:0-3580 GCA_046304295.1 Cyanobacteriota bacterium
CCCAAGAGGCTACCGTGTATACACAACTGTCAGAATCCCCCCTAGCCCCCCTTGGAAAGGGGGGAAAACTTCTCAAAGTCCCCCTTACAAAGGGGGATTTAGGGGGATCAAACCGCTCACACCCGCCCTAATTTACCTGGATAAACTGAAAATGTCTCAATGGTTGGCGGACTGGATTCCCTCAATAATGAATCAACTGGGCTACTTTGGTATCGCCCTCTTGATGTTTCTCGAAAATCTGTTTCCGCCCATTCCCTCGGAGTTGATTATGCCCTTGGCGGGATTCACCGTTTCCCAGGGGAAAATGGACTTTTTCGGCGCCGTTCTGGCGGGGTCTATTGGCACGATTCTCGGCGCTTATCCCTGGTACTACTTAGGGAAATGGGTCAACGAAGAGCGCCTGGAACACCTGGCGGATAAGTACGGAAAATGGCTCAGTCTCGGCGCAAAAGATATTCATAAAGCCAACGCCTGGTTTAACCGTCACGGCGGCAAGGCGGTCTTTTTTTGCCGCTTAGTGCCCGGCGTGCGCACTTTAATTTCCCTCCCCGCAGGCATTAACGCCATGCCTCTGCTTCCCTTTACCCTCTACAGCAGTTTGGGCACGATCCTCTGGGTAGTCTTTTTAACCGGCGCCGGCTATAAATTGGGGGATCACTATGATTTAGTGGATGAATATTTAGGGCCGGTTTCTAAAATTGTTCTGGCTAGCTTAGTTATTTTCGCCCTGCTCTGGATCGTCCGCAAACAATGGCGTAAAGCGAATTAGCACCGTAAACAGCCTATGTTTCTCTCTAGTCTCCTCGCCATCTTCCGCAAAGAATTTTTGGGCTACTTCGCCTCCCCCTTCGCCTATGTGATCGGTGCCGTTTTTTGGCTAATTTCCGGGCTGTTCTTTGGGGTGATTCTCGATAATATTATTCAAAACGCCGAATTTGCCCGTCAGGCGGGAATGAATATCCCCACTGATATTGCCGGGGAGTTTCTCGGCAGTTACCTCGGGGTGATTATTTTCCTCCTTTTAGTGCTCCTGCCGGCGCTGTCCATGGGTCTCTACGCCGAGGAAAGGAAGCGAGGCACCTTGGAATTACTGGCCACCTCGCCGGTGACCAATTGGGGGGTGGCGCTGGGAAAACTCCTAGGCGTTTTTACCTTCTTCACCGTTTTGATGGTTCCTCTCTGGATTTATCAAGCCGTCATCTTCAGCGCCGCCGATCCCCCCTTTCCCATTCCTCTCATTCTGAGCGCTAACGGCGCTGTTTTGCTGGTGGCGGCCTCGATTTTATCTCTAGGGATGTTCATTTCTTCCCTAACCGACAGTGTCATCATCGCCTACATTTTGACGTTTGTGGGGGTTTTCGCGCTCTGGATCGTGGATGTGTTCGCCCGCAGAGTGGGGGGAACCGCGGGGGATGTTTTAGCTTCCCTTTCCCTGTTCCAGCCCTATAATGATTTGGTGAGCGGCGTGGTCAAAACCCCGGCCCTCGTTTTATTCGCCAGTTATATTTTCCTCGGCGTGTTTCTCACCGCCCAATCCATCGAGGCGCTCCGCTTTCAGCGCACTTAAGCGCCCATGCAACGCCGAAAGCATCTCGGCTTTGCGACAAGTATCAACACCCACTAAAACCCAAGTATAGAAAGGGTTCCCTATCGATTTTTCCTCGATCGAGATAATGCACATGCATTGACAGTTAGAGTCTATGATCGCTACCATAGGAGGCCTAAGTCAATCACGAACAGGCGCAGGTTTGCTCCCCCTTTGAAACGGGGGGTTGGGGGGATAATTATTAGAATTGTGTTCACCACCCATTTAGGCCTACTATAGCGGTATTCTCTCGGCTGAGGGACCATCTTATCGCTGAACCGCTTGAATAGAGGGCTGAGCGTCGTCGAATCTACATTTCGCAGGTTGTGATAAAAATCTTGAATATTTCAAAAGCCACTCTAGATAAGGCTTTCAGGAATTAAGCTAGATATTGCTTGGACTGATTTTTTTCTTTGTTTGGGATGATTGGCGATATTTGGGCTTCTCTCGGCCTCACCATTGACCCTCACAATCTGAGTGACAGACACTTCATTAAGAATGATTATTGGTACAGATATTGAAGGGCGGGTGGGGCAACACTTTCAGCGTTTGTGCCCCTCATGGATACCATATTTTCAAAACCTAGTCCCAGTAAGGGATTGAGCCCAGCAATTCCAAATTCAAAATGTAACTTGTTATACAAAAATCTACAATCCCCTCCCTGCAAGCCCTTCAGCCCCAATAATCTGAATTTACTATTGCGGCTTTGGCGGCATCTCTTAAGATTTTTGGTGGTTTAGAGGAACTAAAAGCTAATGGGAAGACCGACTCGGGGTAAGCTTTTAGAGGCAAAAGTAATTCTCTTGAATTACTTTGTGCCCTGTCTCATTTTTCTGTATCCTGAGATACCGTTTAAAAATGGAATTGCTGGATTGAGCCACCTGTAATGTTTACAGGAGAAGGATTTTGGTAAAATATCTCAGCAGGGTTACCAACCTGCGGAATGTAGGAAGCAAGAGCAAAAATTGACTAATTTTCAACAATTTAAACCAAAAACCAAAAATACTCCATAAGTCAAAAAAATTTAATGATAACCAGTCCCCTACGTTACCCTGGCGGTAAAACCCGCGCCATTCAACGGATGAAAAATCTGTTGCCAGAAACCTTTTCCGAATACCGAGAACCCTTTGTCGGCGGCGGCTCCTTTTTCATCTACTTAAAACAAGCTTATCCCCAAATCAAAATTTGGATCAACGACCTCAATCCTGAACTCTATTACTTTTGGAAATACGCCCAAATCGACTCCGACCAGTTAGCCCAAGCCGTTTCCGAAGTCAAATCTACCCGACCGGACGGGCGAGAACTCTTTAACGAATTGCTGGCGCTGGAGACGGAAAACTTGCCTGAATTTGACCGCGCCGTTCGTTTTTTTGTCCTCAACCGCATTACCTTCTCCGGCGTGGTGGAAGCCGGGGGCTATTCCCAACAGGCTTTTGAAGGACGCTTTACGGATTCTTCGATTCGGCGCTTGGCGGCCTTGGGAGACGTCTTAGAGGGGGTGAAGATTACTCATCTGGATTATGGCGAAGTCTTGACCCAGGGCGGCGCTGAAGTTTTTACCTTCCTCGATCCACCCTATTTAAAAGCGACTCCTTCTAAACTTTATGGCAAAAAAGGCGCTTTACATACCGCCTTTGAGCACGAACAATTCGCCCAAAGAATGCGGGACTGCCGTCATTCCTGGCTGATTACCTACGATGATTCTCTCCCCATTCGAGAAAATTTTGCCTTTGCTCATCTTTATACCTGGACATTGCAGTATGGTATGAATAACTACAAACAAGGTAAAGCCGACAAAGGTTGCGAGTTATTTATCACCAGTTATCCTTTATCCCCAGAAGCCCAATTAGCGGCGCCTGAGTGACGGACACTTCTGGCTGAAACCCAAGTGTAGAGAGGATTCCCGAAAAGTAAAAAATCTGGGTAAGCTGGAGAATCTACAAAAATTTCCCGCTTATGACCCAGACCAAAATCTACAACCGAGTGTATAACTTT
>JBKCES010000272.1:0-7286 GCA_046304295.1 Cyanobacteriota bacterium
TTTGTCCATTGGCAAGTCTATTTGGGCAATGGTCGTATTCATTTCGCCAACAGCGCCAACGGCTCCGTTGAACGGCTCAATTACCTCATCGGCAGTGCCTTGAATCGTCGGCGCGTGACGATTCCCGAACACTTGAGCAACGATTATCAATATATTTGCGAACTCTGGAAAAACGACGTTTTTTCCTTCCAACAGACTCGCACAATTTTGAACCAAGCCACCCAGGAAGCTCTGGTACAAATTCTTTCTCTTCCAAAAAGTCAATATGAGTTCAGCGCCGACGACGGTTTGGATCATATTTTCCTCAATTTAGATCTAGCCAAAACCGTCAGCCCCATCAAGCATAAAATTCGCTACTGGTGGAACCTCCGCTCGGATATCAATTCTCCTTTCCAGCGTCCCCTAGTGGAAAACTGGACAAAACTGAATCAAGTGGTCTCTAAAACCCAACTCTACGGGCAACATTGGTTTAAACGCTTTCATACCAGCTTGCAAGACCTCGATTGTCTTTATCAAATCGCCGGCAAAACGGAAATGAGCACCCTCCAATTGGCGCTGTTGCTCCGTCCCCTGATTAAGACCGGGGAAATCAAAATGCTCCCCTACCAAGATATTCAGGTGGATCATCGTCCCGTGGTTGCCTATGTCGATCATCTCAACGCCAATCAGCGTATGGTAGCCTACGCCCTCAATCAAGGCGGCTTTCGTCCCTTGGCCTTGGAAGATCCCTTTAAGGCCCTAGCGGCGCTTTTGAATCAACAGCCGAATCTCGTTCTCATCAACACCAATTTACCGGAAATGAACGGGTATCAGCTTTGCGCCCTCTGCCGTAAATCTAAGCAGTTTAAAGAAACGCCTATTTTACTCATGGGAGATAAGGATAACCTGACAGCTAAAATTCGCTCCAAACTCTCCGGCGCTTCGGGTTTTATTTCCCAGCCCTTTTTACCCCAGGAGTTGCTCCAAACCCTGCGTCTCCATTTGCCCCAAACCACTCGCAGTTCGGCGCCCTACGGCGGGCTGTCATTGGCGGCGGCCTAGGATTCAGATATCAGTTAACAGATATCAGATATCATTGAGCAGCCAACAGTGACCGGTTAACGTCTAGCGATTAATGGCATGAAACCTTCTCAGCCTTACCAGCCTCTTTTGTTGCGGCTTCTCCACGGTTTTACTGGGTTATTTCTCTTGGCGGCCATGGCAACGGCCCTGTGGACCTACGATACCTACGACGGTCGCTGGGGGCGCTTTTACCTGCCGGTCTATCGTGAGATTGAGGGCATTCACGGGACTTTTGGTCTCTGGACGTTGTTAATTTTTCCGGGCTTTGTCCTCTACGCCTTTCATCGGGGCCGGCGCCGTTTAGTTCAGCCAGATAGCCTGGGTAAGCTGACCCAAGTCGGTCGGCCGATTTGGTGGTACACGTTAAACCGTCTGACTAACACTCTGGCGCTTGTGACCCTAACTTTCGCCCTTTTTAGCGGTAAGATAATGGACGAAAACTGGCTACCCCAGGGCGATCTTTCCCAAGGATGGTATTACGCCCATTTAATCTCCTGGGCGCTGATGGCGGCGGCGCTCGCCCTGCACTTGTTAATCAACGCTAGAGTCGGCGGCGTGCCCTTGTTGCTATCCATGCTCAATTTTCGCTTTCGAGAGCAAGATAACCCGGCGCTGTGGCTCGCCCATTGTTCTCAACTCTGGTCTGAGTGGCGCCAGGGAACCTGGAAAAACCCATTTCAATTCTCGACGGCGCTGGGGGCGCTGGAACTGGGGATTTTCATCAGTTTGATTTTTGCTTGGGTCATTCCTCTCATGGGTTAACGCGCTTGTAAGTGCTCGCCAGCGCCGTCTAGGTGGTTTTAGCGGGGAATGAACCCTCCATCCAATGAGGGGAACTTGGCCTCAACAAAGAAGTTACTCACAGAAATAGACCCTAAAACTGGGAGGGTTCCGGTAATGCCGGTGAGATTAATCGCCAAGGGGAAAAGCCTGTTTTAACCGCCCCCAGACCGGACAGGGAAGTTTTTCTTCTAGGGGAGAGCGCCCCGGTTGAAAAGTTCCCCAAAACGGCGCTTGTTTTTCCGCTCCCAGCCAGAGCAGGCGCTTGGCCCGAGTCATGGCCACGTAGAGCAAACGGAATTCCTCCGCCCATTTCAGATGTCCTGCCTGTTGCCAAGCCAGCGCCGCGTCTGCTAGTAACCCCTCCTCCCTATCTTGATCGCTGTTACCTGATAACTGATAACTGATCGCGGATATCTGCCGAATTTGGGCCCGGGCCACCTCCCCCAGGGTATAGTCTCCCAAAAACTTGGCCCCCCCAGGCACCCAGGGTTTGCCGGGGATCAAGTCGGCCTGTAAGAAAGGGATAAACACATAATCCCAATCCAATCCCTTGGCTTTGTGCATGGTGATCACCGTGACCTGCCCCGGACGGGTGTAGAGGTCTTCCTCCTCCGCCAGCGCCGGCTCAAAAGTTTCCGCCGCCACAATTTCCCCCAGGATTTCTAACAATTCCCGCAGAGCGCCGCGGCCTTGGGTTTGGGATTGGAGGCGCTCCTGAAGTTTGTGGAGGGTCGCTAGAGCGGTGCCGTCGTATTGCAGGGCTAAACCGAGGAAGGGAATGAGTTGGGAAGGAGAGAGTTCCCGCTTGGCCCTTAGGATGGAGCGGCAGTAGCGTTGGGCCGCCTGTTGCGGGGCCGTCAGCGGTGCCGCCAGGGGACTGGGGTAGAGAAAGTCCTCGGGGTAGGTAATCAAACGATTTAGATCCTGGGCCGGGATCAACTGCCTCGCTTGCAGAACCTCCAGCGCCGCCTTCAGATTTTGGGGGGAGTGGGGGCGCTCGCTAAATTGAAGCAACTGGAGTAGATCCCTCGGAATTTCCGATTGACGGTCGCTATCGCTGACGGAGTAGAGGCGAATCCCCTGATCCGCCAAGGTTTCCCCCAACTGCTGGACTAAAAATCGCGCCTGTCGGTTTTCCCGCACCAGAATAGCGGCGCTGTGGTCGGGTCTGGCGGTTAATAAACGGCCCAGGCGCCGGCCAATAATCTCCACACTTTGGTAAATCTCCCCCGGCTCCGCCAGTTCTAGGCCCTTGCCCTCCGGGTCGGGGTTCGGTTGGGGATCGTCGGCGCCGACAGGACGAATCGTCTGGGAACGAAAGGGCGCTGGCAGAGCCGCAGTTCCAGGACGACGGGGCCACTGGTCGTTCACCCAAGCCAGGAGCAAATTAGCGGCCTGAATAATGACGGGGGCGCTCCGCCCCGCCTGATCCAGGGTGGTTAACAAGCCCCGGTCTTCGCAGGTTTGGCAAAAGCGATTGAAATAAACGGGATCGGCGGGGGTGAAGGTGGAGTTAATGGCTTGGTTGGGGTCGCCCACCCGGATGAGGTTGACCTCGTTCTGGTCGGGACACAAGGCAAGTCGAGAAATGAGGCTCTCCTGCAGGGGGCTAGAGTCCTGGGCCTCGTCTTCAAAGACGGCGAAATATTGCGTCTGCCACTGGCGCCGAAGACCCTCATCCTCTAAAACCCGCAGAGCGCCGAGGATCATGTCATCGTAGTCGTAAAAGTTATTTTGTTTTAACAGCGCCTCGTATTCTCCGTAAAGCTCGGCGCCGTAGGTTAGGATCTCGCTCCTTCCCCGGTGGGCCCAGTCCAGTAGAGTCTGGGGGCTGAGACCGGAACTTTTCCCTTCCCGCACTGTGGTATGGAGTAAATTAGGCAGAATATCTGTTCGGAGCGCCGACTGGCGCCGGAGTCTTTCCGTTTCTTCCCCGTCAAAGTTCCCCGCCGTGAGCAGGTCTTCGTAGGCCCGGGGATGTTTCTGCAACCAGTTTTCCGTAGCTTGACGCAGGAGCCGGTGGTTCCGTTGGGGGGTGATGAGGGCGCTGTTTTCCAGCTCTAAGCCGGATTGGGCCGGGTAACGGGTGGCTAAATTGAGCGCCAAGCCGTGGAGGGTCTGGACGTTAAAGCCCCAACTGGGATAACCCAACTCCCCCAGACGCTGTTTCACCTTGCTTTTAATGGCCGCGGCGGCGGCCCGGGTGAAGGTGACGATTAATAGACTCTGGCGAGGTGTCAAGCGCTCTTGCACGATGGTCAGCGCCGCGGCCACGGAGAGACTGTGGGATTTGCCCGACCCCGGCACGGCGGACACTGCCAGGGGCCCTCCCCGCCAATCGCCCAAGGGTTTTTGTCCCTCTCGCAGGGTAGCTCGGAGGGTCGCCAGCGCCGGAGAGTCCATCTTTAGTTCCCTTTGCGGGCTAAAACCGCGTAAAAAGGATCGTTGCCCAAAAAGCCTAACCGTTGCCAGAGCGCGCCGAGGGAACTGGGACGAACCACGGTTTCAATCTCGGTAAAGGCGGCGCTGTCTAAATAAGCCTTAACCAGTTGAAGACGGCCTAAATCCGAACTATCCCGCCAGCGGACGATGGCCTTTTGGTAAAACATCCGGTTAGAAAAACTAATGATCACCTGTCCCCCCGGTTTCAGGACGCGGTAAATTTCCGCTATCACCGCCTCCGGGTACTCCAGATATTGAATCGAGACGGTGATCAAAACGGCGTCGAAGTTCTGATCCGGTAGCGGTAATTGGGGAGATTTGTTTAAGTTTTGGAGGAAATAGCGATTTAAACGGGGATTGGCCGCCAACTCCTCGGCGTTCATGCCCTGCCCCTCCACCCAAGCAAAGTCCATTTCCGCCGGTAAATGGGAGACCCAACTGCTCATCAGGTCTAAAATCCGACTCCCGGGCTGGAGGCGTTGCCGGAAGAGGTCGGTTAACTGGGCGATAAAGCCGTCATCCACGTGGGTGACGAGGCGGGGATAGGCGTAAAAGAGGTCGTCATCGCCGGGGTCAAGTTTTTGGCGATCCGCAGGACTCAGGAGACGCATAGAACAGCGGGGGGACGGTTTGCCCCTTGAGTGTAGCAAGCATCGGCGCTACTGAGTTTGGTAAAAATGTAGTAAAGAGTTGTTACGGGTTGATTCGGGTCGGAGAATCGGCGCTTTTTCGTCTAGGTTTTGACCATCTTCGTCATCTGATTCTTAACCCTTCTTTGTCCAATTATCTGGAATTTTCTTTATTTCCTACAATTTTTGTCCTGTACTTAGGTCAAGTCTATGGGCATCTTCAGAGTGTTTATAGCGGTATTCTTGCGAATGAGGGACAGCCCTTCGGCTACGCTCAGGGCGCGAGGGCTGAGCATAGCCGAAGCCCGTATCTCACCAATCTGCAAGCCGCTATATCGGAATTTTTAGAGGGCTAAGCGCCGTTATGACAAAACTAGGAAAGATGACCGAAATGCGAAGTTTCCGGTTCCCCTCCTTGGAGGGGTTAGGGGTGGGTCTAACCTTGAGAGCTAACCCACCCCCTAGCCCCCTCCCTTCGGCAAGCTCAGGACACCGCCCAAGAGGGGGAGTGAGGTTTCCGGTTCATCTGGAGAATTAGCCTTGTTTTTTCCGGCGCTTAAACCCGGCGCCGAAGGCGATAGCGGCGCTGGCGCCGATGATCGTCAGGGGTTCAGGTACGGAAGCGGCGGGATTGGTAGGAGAAAAAATAAGGGGAGGACGACCATCACACGACACCGTGGCAAAGAAACAATCATCATTGAAGATAGGATCAGAACCAGGATTGAAGATGATAGGATAAATACCAATAGAATCAAAAGCAAGAGGATCAACGATAATAGAAGGCTCAGGGACACTCAGACTAAGCTCAGTTGCTTGGGCCGTTTGAACTAGGAAATGGGTTGTCAGCAGGGAAGCCGCAAGGCCAATCCCAGCCTGTAAGTATTTGTTGAGCATCTTAGTACATCTCCAGAGAAAAGAATTATAGGACAGTCTTTGAGCATGATGCTACAGTTTTTTTTTTGCGCAAGCGTTTTAATATATTATTTGTACCCACCGATAAAACAGTTTAAACGCATTATTTGGATTTGGGCGGCGCCGTAACCCAGACCAGAGCAAGGTTTTGACCCATTGCGCTTCGCTAACGCCCCTCCAATTCCCCCCAAAGCCCTCTACCATAGACCTAGACCTAGACCCCTCAACGCCAAAACCGCCATGACCCTAGCGCCCCACCCACCTGCGACCATTATTCGCACAGAGCGCGGGCTAACCATTTCTGGAACCCGTATTACCCTCTACGATGTGATGGACTATCTTCAAGCCCAATACCCACATAAGTTCATCGGCGACGCGTTGGCCCTAACCGAAGAGCAACTTTTGGCGGCGCTGGCCTATGTTGAAGCTCATAAAAATGAAATGGAATTAGGGTATCAGCAGATCTTGAATGATGCCGCTGAAACTCGGCGCTATTGGGAAGAGAAAAATCGAGAACGTTTAGAGCGAATCGCCGCCGCTCCTCCTCGCCCAGACTATGAGGGTGTTCGGGCGAAACTTCAACAACGAAAAGCCCAAAAGCAATGATTATCTTGGCTGATTATAATATTAATCGACAGGCGATCCTGATAGAATTAACGAGTTTGAGTATCGAGAACGTTCTCTTGAAAAACTCGTAGAAATTGTGATTGATATTCAAGACTATATCGGCGCTGGTCGCTTATTTATTCCTTAGAATCAAATTGTCGTGACGCAAGCCAGAGCAAGGTTTTGACACATTGCGCTTCGCTAACCCATTCTTCCCTTCCCCCCTGTTCCTCCCATTCCCCTCAAAACCCTCTACCATAGGCATTGATTAACTTTCACATAACCAGTCTTATAAGTATGAAAAAGTCTAAGATAATCGATTATAACCAAGATTTTGCCCTCTGGGTTGAGCAAACCATTACCCAACTCAAGACAAAAAACTATCAACACATTGACTGGGAACATTTAATTGAAGAGGTGGAATCCTTGGGAAAAAGTCAGCGTAGCGCCGTGCGGAGTTATTTAGTTCGTTTACTAGAACATTTATTGAAACGGTGTTATGTTGTCCTTCCCGATTGTTATCGAGGCTGGGAAATTGAAATTCGCAATTTTCGCCAATCGATTTTATTTGAACTGGAAGATTCACCGAGTCTTAAAAACTTTATCCCTGAAATTTTACCTAAATGTTATCAAATCGCTCTCGAAAGTGTTAAGGAGAGTTATCCTAGCGTTAGCTTCCCTGAGTATTATCCTTTCTCCGAGAATATTAACAGTCTTTTGAGCAGTAAATTTTGGCAAGACCAAGATTTAAACTAGACTAATCTAGGATTAAGCTCCCTAGCGCCGTTCTGACAAAATCGGGGAAGATGACCGAAATGCGAAGTTTCCAGTTCCCCTCCTTGGAGGGGTTAG
>JBKCES010000273.1:0-7706 GCA_046304295.1 Cyanobacteriota bacterium
CCCTAGAGCAATTGCGTTGGGTTAACCGTCTATTGGGGGGATATAGGACGACAATGGCGGTTTTAGCGCCGTTTTTGCGCGCCCGGAGGGGACAGGTCACGCGCATTCTGGATTTAGGAACCGGGATTGCCGATTTTCCCGAATACATTATCCGTTGGGCCGAGGCTCAATCCCCGGATATGGCGGTGGAAATCACGGCGGTGGACGCCAATCCCGCCACGGTGGCCTATGCTCAACAAACCTTGCAACAGCGCTTAAACGAGGGCCAACGGAGAAAAATCACCCTAGAAGTGGCCGATGCCCTAGCCTTACCCTACCCCGACGACGCCTTTGATGTCGGCATGGGAGCCATGTTTTTACACCACTTTGCCCAACCCAAGGCCATCGCCATTGTCCAAGATCTACAACGGGTTTCCCGACAGGGACTTATTATCAATGACCTCCACCGTCATCCCCTGGCCTACGCGGGCATTTATAGCTTGACCCGTTTGTTACCGGCGGCGCCGATGGTGCGCAACGACGGCCCCCTTTCCGTTTTACGGGGTTTCCGGGCCCAGGAGTTAAGGGCCATCGCCCAGGGCGCCGGGTTAAAGGATTTTTCCCTGCGCTGGTATTTTCCCTTTCGCTGGCTACTGAGCACGGTTCCGGGAGCGTAACCCCATGATCTACGACGCCATTATCGTCGGCGCCGGTTTAGCGGGTTCTAGCGCCGCCATCCAACTGGCGGAACAGGGTTACCGGGTTTTACTGCTCGAACAGGCCCGGTATCCCGTCCACCGACTCTGCGGCGAATTTTTATCCGTGGAAGTTATGGCAATTTTTGCCCGGCTGGGTATTTTAGACGCGGTGAAAGCGGCGGGGGCCCATCCAATTAATCAGGTGACTCTAACCACCAGTCAGGGCGCCGAATTTTGCGGGGAATTGCCGGGCATAGCCCTAGGATTCAGTCGTTATCAACTAGACCGAATTCTCTTTGAACGGGCGGTTGCCTTGGGGGTTGTGGGCCGTCAAGGAACCGCTGTTCAGACAATTACGGGGTCTTTTGCAGCGGGTTTTCAGGTCAGTGCCCATCAGGATACCTTTTGCGCCCGTTTTGTCCTCGGCGCTTTTGGTAAATCCTCCTCCTTAGATCGTCAATTAAACCGGCCTTTCATACAACAAAAATCCCCCTGGATTGCCAGTAAAGCCCATTATCAGGGTCGCGAGTTACTTGGGGTGATTGAACTCCACGCTTTTCCTGGGGGGTACTGCGGACTGTCGTCAGTGGAAGGGGGTCGGATTAATGTCTGTTGGATCGCCCATGAGCGGGTCTTAAAAAACAATGCTAGAGACCGTCACACGCCTGACGCCCTATTTCAGAATCCTATTTTGGCCGAGCGCTTGCAATCCTTGGAACGAGCGACGCATCCTCAAAATTTAGCTCAAATTTCCTTTGCCCCCAAGGCTCCCTTTGAAAACGATCTTTGTCTGATTGGGGATGCGGGGGGCATGATTACGCCCCTCTGCGGGGATGGTATGGCCATGGCTCTGCGCTCGGCGGATTTAGTCGCGCCCTTATTAAGCCAACTGTTACAGGAGTCTCTTGAGGTAGAGGCCTTTAAACGGCTTTACTCTCACGCCTGGAAAGGAGAATTTAGCCAACGCTTGCAACTGGGTCGTTTCATGCATCAGGCTTTTATTTACCCTTCCCTAGCGGCACTGGGGGTGAATAGTTGTCGTCTTTTTCCCGCCTTAGGTCGTTGGTTAATCGCATCGACTCGGGGAAAAGTCGCCTAACCTTACAGGACTTTTCTACGGTTTCCACTGAGCGGGTCAAAGCGTCAGGAGACAATCGGCCCGGATCGAGACCCCCTTAGGAGTCTTAGGACTTCAAACGAGCAGAACCCGGCTTATGTCGTCTGACTCTCCTTCACATTTGTCCTTGCCCTGATTGCGCAACGGCGCCCTCGCCTTGGAAACAGGTTCTCCTAGGGCTATGATCTGTATGATCTGAGCGTTCTCTTTTAAGGAATCCGTACTCTCCATGCTCAACTGCCGTCCCCTTACCCTCCTCGCCCTCGGCTGGGCGCTCCTGCCCCTCAGTCCCGCCCAAGCGGAATCTGTCCTGGAGCGGGTGGCCAGAACGGGCCAACTTAACGCGGGCACCCGGACTAATGCGGCGCCCTTTGGCTATACTGATCAACAGGGAAAACCGGCGGGTTACGGCGTGGAACTGCTGGGTCTCATTCAAACGGCGCTGGCGGAAAAACTGGGTAAACCCATCCAACTCAATCTCCAAACCGTAGAAACGAATAATCGCTTCAGCGCCGTGGAAAGCGGCAAGTTAGAAATTGTCTGCGAAGGGGCGACGATTACTCAAAAACGCTTAGAAACCGTGGACTTCTCCATTCCTTTTTTTATGTCCGGCGCTCAATTTTTAGTCAAACGAAAGGATGACCCGACCTTTGACATTAACGGCACCCTGGAAAATTTACGGATTGGCTATATCCCCAAAACCACCACCAGCGAGATCATTCCTAAAATTTACCCCTTTGCCAAGTGGATTCCCGTCGCCAGCCGCGGTCAAGGCATTCAAAAACTCAATCAAGGAGAAATTAAAGCGGTGGTCAGCGACGGCATTCTTCTCCTGGGAGAATTGGTGCAAGCGGGTTACAATCCCCGCAATTACGCCCTCTCTCCCCGCCAGCCCATGACCACGGAACTCTACGGCTGTATTTTACCGAGGGATAATCCCCAATGGAAACAGTTGGTGGACACGGTGATTTCTAGTCAAAAAAACCACGACTTACAAACCAAATGGTTCAACGAAGAGGGCAGTTTATTTCCCAATATTGTCCGCACCGATCCCCGGTAACAGTTACCAGCTATCAGTTATCAATCGCTTCCGGTTCCCCTCCTTGGAGGGGCTAGGGGTAGGTTTAGCTCTTACGCCCCCCAGCTCTCTCTCAAGACCTACGGTGTACACAGATCTCGGTTAAAGGCTCAGTTTTGGGCTTTATCCCCCTAAATCCCCCTTTGCAAGGAAGGGGGGATTCTGACAGTTGTGTATACACGATAGCTCTCAAGAGGGGGAGTCATGCGAGCATTTTTAAGCTGGATGGGGTGTATCTATCAAATTCAGGGGGAGTTTAAAAATGGAGACAGCGCCGATTCACTGGCCCCAAATGGGTTGCGGCACTTGGGCTTGGGGCAATCAACTACTCTGGGGTTACAACCCCCAAATGGACGCGGAGCTAAGCGCCGTGTTTGAGTATTGCCTCCAGGGGGGGATGACCCTCTTCGATACGGGAGATTCCTACGGCACCGGGCGCCTTGAGGGTCGGAGCGAGAGCCTGTTGGGACAATTCGCCCAGGGTTTTCCCCAGCAATCTTTTTACCTCGCCACTAAATTGGCACCCTATCCTTGGCGCTGGACGCCTCAGTCTTTAGTCAAAGCCGGAGAAGCCTCGGCTCAACGTCTGGGGCGCCCCATTGATTTGGTTCAACTCCACTGGTCAACCGCCAATTACGCGCCCTGGCAGGAGCGACCCCTGTTGGAGGGGCTGGCCCGACTCTGCCAACAGGAGCAGGCTAAGGCGGTGGGATTATCTAACTTTGGCCCCCGGCGTCTAGCCTTTGCCCATCAATACCTACAGGAGCGCGGGATTGCCATCGCCAGCCTCCAGATCCAATATTCTCTCCTCTGTCCCGAACCTTTGACGAGTTCCGACCTGCGGGGTCTTTGCCGGGATTGGGGCATTAAAATTATCGCCTATAGTCCTTTAACTCTGGGTCTCTTAACGGGTAAATACCAACCCGAAGGGCCCTACCCCCCCGGTTTGCGCAATCTCCTTTTCCGTCAACTGCTCCCGTCTCTGAAACCTCTGTTGGCCGCCCTCGGCGCCGTGGCCCAGTCTCGGGGAAAAACTGTGGCCCAGGTGGCACTGAATTGGTGTATCCAAAAAGACACTCTCCCTATTCCCGGAGCTAAAACCCTCGCCCAAGCCCAAGAAAATAGCGGCGCCCTAGGTTGGAGTCTAGACGCCGGGGAACTGGCGGAGTTGGACGGGATTGTCCGTAAGTTGTCCCGAAGAATGGTGCAAAATATTTTCCAAAGCGGGTAAGATTCAGATTTTCAGATATTCAGATATCAGATCCGGCGACCCGCCGCCCCCGCGCCGTCATGTTAGATCCCCGCACCGTTAATAGCCTCTGGTGTTCCGTCCTAGCGGAGACTCTCTCCCGATTGGGGCTGAGCCGGGCGGTTCTGTGTCCGGGGTCCCGCTCCGCTCCTTTAACCTTGGCGCTGGCCCGTCATCCTCAGATAGAAACGTTGCCGGCGCTGGACGAGCGCTCCGCCGCTTTTTTCGCCCTGGGTTTAGCCAAAGCTAAGGGGAAAGCCGTGGCCCTGGTCTGCACCTCCGGCACCGCGGCCGCTAACTTTTTTCCGGCGCTGATCGAAGCCCAGATGAGCCAGGTTCCCCTATTGGTTCTAACGGCGGATCGCCCCCCGGAACTGCGTCACTGTCGGGCCGGGCAGACCATTGATCAAGTCAAGCTCTACGGCGCCTATCCCCAGTGGCAGGCGGAATTAGCGGCGCCGGAAAATCGGTTAGACCTTTTGCGGTATCTACGGCAGACCTTAGTTTACGCCTGGGAACAGGCCCATTGGCCCCGTCGGGGCGTTGTTCACCTCAACTGTCCTTTTCGAGAACCCCTAGCGCCGCCGCCGGAGGGAGAACCCCTAGAATTTCCCCTCGGTTTTGACCCGGAAACCTTTTTTTCGGCGCTTGTCCCTTCTTTTCCGGTTTTAACGCCTCAACTGACCAGTGCCGTTCCTCCGTTGCCCCCAAAAGGACTAATACTCTGCGGCTATTGTTTGGGCAATCTAGATCCTGAAGCCGTCGGCGCCCTCGCTCGGCGCTTGGGTTACCCGGTTCTCGGGGATGGCATTTCTCCCCTCAGAAACGGCTATCTGGGCGATTACCCCCTGATTAGCCGCTACGACTTGATTTTGCGCTCCCCCGAGGCGGCCCGGAATTTAGAGCCTCAAGCCATTATCCAAATTGGGGAACTGCCCACCAGTAAGGAACTGCGGGACTGGTTAAGCCGACAGACCGCGCCGGTTTATCTCCTGGAACCCACGGGAGAAAACCCGAACCCCCTCCATCGTCCCAGTCAGGTTTGGCGCTGTTCTCCCCAGGCGTGGTTAAATGCCCTACCGGAACGGGAGCTAGAGCCAGAAACGAGGGATTATTGCCAGGCGTGGTTAGCGGCGGAGCGCCGTTGCCAAATCCAAATGGAGCAGGCTTTAAGCGAAACTGAAGAATTACTCCCTAGCGTGCTGTTCGCCCAACTGCCCCGTTTTCTCCCCCCCGGCGCTCAGGTGATGGTGGCAAATAGTATGCCGGTGCGGTATTTGGAATATTTTTGGCCGCCGAACCCTGAAAAGATTTCCATCTACGTCAACCGCGGCGCCAACGGCATTGACGGAACCCTTTCCACGGCGCTGGGGCTAGCCCAGAGGAGGGCGCCGACCTTTCTGCTGACGGGAGATTTGTCCCTACTCCACGATACCAACGGGTTTCTACTGGCGCCGATTTTTCGGGGGGAGTTAACGATTATTGTGTTAAACAATCAAGGGGGCGGTATTTTTGAATTTTTGCCCGTCGCCCAGTCTGCGGAGCGGGAACTGTTTGAAACCTACTTCGCCACGCCCCAAAACGTCGATTTTGCCCAACTCTGCCGGGTTTACGGCGCCGCCTACACCCGAATTACCAGCCTCGCCGAACTTCGCCAGGCTTTAACCTCAGAGTCAACCGCCAAGATCCGTCTCTGGGAAATTCCCCTAGACCGGCGCCGGGAAGCGCCGGAATTAAAGGCGCTGTTTAAGGGCTTGACTGAAACTGAAGGCTGAGGATTTCCGCAAAGGAGCAAATTGGGGGTATAACAGGAACAGGACGGGCGGGCCCTGCCCCGCGTCTAGGCTTCGTTTTCATGAGGAGTTTTTTATGGAATCCCTACTGCGAAAATCTTTGATCGTACTGAGCCTAGCGTGCTCGACTCTGGCCTTGGGCGGCGCTCCTGCGGAAGCTCAATCTTTTCAGGAGGAATCCGCCACCGTACGGGCGCCGGGAACGCCCGTCAACCCCGCCGAAGCGGCTTTTTCCCAGGATTACCAAACCTACCAACAATTTCTCAATCAAATCTCCAGCATTAGCCAACTGCGGGACGTTTCTCCCCAGGACTGGTCCTACGAGGCGCTCAGAAATCTGGTAGAAAATTACGGCTGTATTGTCGGTTATCCCGACGGCACCTACCGGGGCGACCGTCCCCTCTCCCGCAATGAATTCGCCGCCGGCCTCAACGCCTGTTTGACTCAATTGGAAAAGCGGATGCTCACCTCCCGCAACCAGGCCCAGACCGTCAACGACCCGACCCTGACCCAATTTCGGCGCCTGTCGGTGCAACCCGGAGAAGATCTGGATAGCGTCTTTAATCGCGCTTTTTATAACCAAACCGGGCGCTTTTACGAACTGACGGATATTTCGGGACAAGCCAATAAAATTTTCGGCTGGCGGACGTTTCCCGGCTCCTTTATGGACAACATGATCACCAACGACGCTCTGACGGTGGAAACAATTTACCATGACGCCCTCCGACAACAGCAACGAGGAACAGATGTGAGGACTTTAGATATTCCCAACCCCTTTGATCGCTCTCTTCAGGGCAATCCCAATTATCTCCGCAGTGGGGAAACGCCAATGGCGCCGTTTTAGAGCAGAGAAATAAACCCGAACTCCATAAATAAGTTCTTCTGAATTGAAAGCCGCAACCCGCTGTAACGACGCTCGGCGCTGTACGGCGGGTCTTTCTCATCGAAGGCGAAGCAAGGTTAAAGTCGGCGCCAGCGCCGTCCGTCCCGATTAAGCAATAACTCCGCCTCTGCGGGTTGCCAGGTGCCCGCTTCGTACTGGGGCACCGACTGGGGGTCGGCGGGCGCGTCCCAGGCGCTCAGCGCCGGAGTCACCACCCGCCAGGCTTCCTCCACTTCGTCGGCCCGGGTAAAGAGGGTTTGATCCCCCAACATACAATCCAGTAAGAGCCGGTGGTAGGCGTCGCTGGCGGCCACCCCAAAGGAAGAGCCGTAGCTAAAATCCATCTCCACGGTGCGACTGCGCAGTTCGGCGCCGGGCATTTTGGCTTCAAAGCGGAGGGCGATGCCTTCGTTGGGCTGAATCCGTAAACTGAGCACATTAGGATTGGCTTGATGGGCCACGGATTGGAAAATTAGCAGGGGCACGTCCCGGAATTGAATGGCGATTTCGCTCACCTTCTTGGGTAGGCGCTTACCGGTGCGGAGATAGACGGGAACGCCTTGCCAGCGCCAGTTGTCGATCATTAACTTCAGGGCCACAAAGGTAGGGGTGGTGGATTCGGGATTAACCCCCGGCTCCTCTCGATAACCGGGAACAGGCTTGCCCTTCATCCAGCCCGCTTTATACTGTCCCCGCACGGCGGCGTTTTCCAGATTGCTAATATCCGCCAGGCGGGTGGCCTGGAGAACCTTGACCTTTTCGTTGCGGATACTGTCGGCGCTGATGGCGTTGGGGGGTTCCATGGCCGTCAGACAAAAAAGTTGTAATAGATGGTTTTGCACCATGTCCCGCAGGGCGCCGGAGGTTTCGTAATAGCCGGCCCGCTCCTCCACCCCCACGGTTTCCGCC
>JBKCES010000274.1:0-4511 GCA_046304295.1 Cyanobacteriota bacterium
CACATACTGGTGAGGGGTTCCCGGTGGAGCACCATTTCGTTGAGGGACAGTGCCTCCCAAAGCACAGTTTGTTCCCGGAATAACCGCACCGTTAACATGGAGCGCTCTTCGATGCGGTAATCCCCAGCCAACAATTGTTCAATGGCTTCGGAAAGTTGGTTGAGGTACAACTCCGTTAAGAAACCCATGTGGCCGGTATTGATGGTTAACAAAGGAATACCGATGGGTGCCATTTGTCGAAAAGCGGACAGGACGGTGCCGTCGCCCCCCAAGACCACGGCGAAGGGCATAGTTTCGTCAAAATGGGGGGGGGTTAAATGCTCAATGCGGGTGTGGCAAATGGGGCGGTCGGGTTGGGAGTACCCCAGCAGGCCGCCGTTTCCGGTTTCTAAGACAGCCTCATAGCCAGAGGCTTGGAACAGCGCCGCTAGCTCCTGAGCGACCCGGCAGGCGATGGGTTTATTGTCGTTGTAGATGATGCCGATTTTGGGCACAATGCCTGAATCCTCAAACGCGGTGGTCGGGACAGCGATCCCCTAGAAAAATAACCCTTTTTTCTTGGACTTCGAGCCTTGGCTATTTTCCTGCTCGTAGTCCAGTTCCTTGAGCTTTTTGAGGATGCGGCCGAAATATTCCTGTAAATAGGATTCTAGGGAGGTGGCGTCCTGAGGATCAAGGCCAAGAATCTCGTAAACTTCCGCCATGTCCGCGGTCAGGGGCTTGCCCCCCGCTAAGACCTCCGCAAAGGCGAGACGGTCTGAAATATTATACGTCCACTGAAAACAACGGGTCAGATTGCGCATCCCCCGCAAAACCCCCAGGGGAACCTTGGAAATTCGAGCCTGACGCCCGGACAGTCGTTCGCAGAGAGCGATAATTTCCGGGGCAGTCCAGGCCTTGGGTCCCACCAGGGGCAGAGTTCGGCGCTCTGTGGCTGGAACCTCCAGTGTCCGCACTGCGAATTTAGCGATGTCTTGGGTGTCCATATAGGCGGTGGGCGAACTGGCGCCGGTCATCCAGACGGATTGATTTTCTAAAATAGGGATGGCGTATTGCCCAATTAACCCCTGCATAAAGCCCGCTAGTTGGAAAATTGTATAGTTGAGATCAACTTGCGCTAGATATTTTTCCGTACAGCTCTTGATCTCCATCAAGGGCACCTGGGGATAATCCTCGGCGCCGAGAATGGAGAAGAAAAGATAGCGCTCGATCCCGGCGGCCTTGACCGCCTGGATTAGATTTACCTTCCCCTGCCAATCCACCTGCCGGATAGAAAGGGAATCCGTAGCCCGGGCCGTGGCCGCGTCGATGACCGCGTCAATGTCCGCTAGCGCCGGGGGTAGGGTTTCAGGACGGCAGAGATTCCCCTGAATTAATTCGGCGCCCCACTCCTTGAGGAAAGTGCCCTTGCGGGGATTGCGCGTTAAGCAACGAACGCTATGGCCCTGATCTAGGGCCCGCCGCGCGATTTGCCGTCCCAGGGTTCCCGTTCCCCCAACTACCAATAGACGCATTTTAAGTTTTGTAACATTTTTTAAAGTTTCCTTAAGATAGTATCAGACTCTCTCGCCTTTAGGGGGAGCGCCGCAGGGGAAATTTGCCATCTTTTCGGGCTTTGGAGCCGATGACGACAGACAACCGTTAAGGTGATCCCCGACTCTGATAGACTTTTGACTGACAACCAAAACAGACCGGGCTAGGGCAACCTAGGCATTTTATTAACCAGCAGTTGGGAGGAATCATCTCGTGGAAAGCACCCTGGGCTTAGAAATCATCGAAGTCGTTGAACAAGCGGCCATCGCCTCCGCCAAGTGGATGGGGAAAGGCGAAAAAAACACCGCGGATCACGTGGCCGTCGAAGCCATGCGGGAGCGGATGAACAAAATCCACATGCGGGGCCGGATTGTTATCGGGGAAGGGGAACGGGATGAAGCTCCCATGCTCTACATCGGCGAAGAAGTGGGCATTTGCACTCAAGAGAATGCCGGTGCCTTCTGCAATACCGACGAGCTAGTGGAGATCGACATCGCCGTCGATCCCTGCGAAGGCACTAACCTGGTCGCCTACGGGCAAAACGGTTCCATGGCCGTGCTGGCCATTTCCGAAAAGGGCGGCCTCTTTGCGGCGCCGGACTTTTACATGAAAAAACTAGCCGCTCCCCCCGCCGCCAAGGGTCATGTGGATATCAATAAATCTGCCACAGAAAACCTGAAAATTATTTCTGAATGCATGAACCGCAACATTGAAGAACTAGTTGTGGTGGTGATGGATCGGCCCCGTCACAAAGAGTTAATCCAGGAAATTCGCCAAGCCGGCGCGCGGGTGCGATTGATCAGCGACGGCGACGTCTCCGCCGCTATTTCCTGCGCTTTCTCAGGAACCAATATTCATGCCCTCATGGGCATCGGTGCCGCGCCGGAGGGAGTGATTTCCGCCGCCGCCATGCGTTGTCTGGGGGGTCACTTCCAGGGACAGTTAATCTACGATCCCGAAGTGGTCAAAACCGGCTTAATTGGCGAAAGTCGGGAAGGTAATATCGAGCGACTTAAGTCTATGGGCATTAATAATCCCGACGCTGTTTACGACACCCACGAACTGGCCAGCGGTCAAACCGTCCTCTTTGCGGCTTGTGGCATCACTCCTGGCACCTTGATGGAGGGCGTTCGTTTCTTCCATGGCGGCGCTCGGACTCAAAGCTTGGTGATCTCCACCCAGTCCCAAACCGCTCGCTTTGTGGATACCATCCACCTGTTTGAGCAACCCAAGAACATCCAACTCCATTAAGACTAGCTTCGATGTATTTATCTCTTTGTTAAGAACCCACTTTTGAGTTTAAGCCAGTTCCCCCCTTTCCAAGGGGGGATTCTGATCTATACACACGGTAGGTTTTTTCTGGGGGGGAATTGGCGCTCGAAAAGAGAATCCTGGTTATGCTAAGGAAATAGGAAAACTTAGAGGCCGAACAGTCCCATGGAACGGATTCTGGAACCGGAAGTAATGGATACGGAAGTAGAAGCCTGGGAATACGACCGGATGGATTTTAGCGCAGTCAACGGTGCCTTCGCCCAGCGAGCGGTAGAATTGGGGCCGCTACGAGCTAGTGTTTTAGACGCAGGCACGGGCACGGCCCGCATTCCCATCTTCATGGCTCAGTTACGCCCGGATTGGCGCATTGTGGGCGTGGATCTGGCCCGCTCCATGTTGGCGCTGGCGGCTCAAAATATCGCTCAGGCCCAATGCGAAGCTCAAATTACTTTAGATTTTGCGGACGCCAAATATCTTCCCTACGCCGATTGCTGTTTTGACGGGGTGGTTTCCAATAGTCTGATCCACCATCTCCCCAATCCGGGGCAATTTTTGGGGGAACTGGCCCGGGTCTTAAAACCGGAAGGCTTTATCTTGGCGCGGGATCTCCTCCGGCCCGAAGACGAGGCGACCCTGGAGCGCTGGGTCAGCGGAGTCGGTGCCGACTACAGTCCCCATCAAACCCAACTGTTTCGGGATTCTCTGCGGGCGGCATTGAGTTTATCTGAAATTGAAGCGTTAGCCCAAAGCCTAGACATTCCCGGCCTGCGGGTTTATCAATCCTCGGAATATCACTGGACTCTAGAGCGCCGGGGCAACTAGGCTCGGCGTTGGGATTTCCAGAGGGCGCTGGAAATCCAATTGGTGCAAATATGGGCGACCACAGGAACCAGTAAATTACCGCTAGCTAAAGCGCCGTATCCCAGGGCGACGCCCACCACCGTGGCCCACACCACGTAGGGCCATTGATTGGGGGCGCTCAGGTGGAGGACACCAAAGACCAAGCCCGTCAAGAGGACGGCGGCGAGGTTGAGACCCAGCGCCGGGAGCATTACCCCCCGAAAGAGGAGTTCTTCGCTTAAACCAGGAAGTAAGCCTAACCAGAGTAAATCGGGCCAAGTTAAGGGGGTCAACACCAATTCTAGGTAACGATCGGCACTCTGGCGGTAGGCGGGCCAGAGTCGATAAATGACGCCGCTGGCCAGGACAATGAGGAGGGCTAACCCGAGGCTCCAGAGGAAATCAAGGGGGACGAACCTTAAGGATAGAAGGCGAATTTGTCCCCAATATTGCCAGACCTTAGCAATGGCCAAGAGCAAAACCGCCGTAAAGGCCATGACGCTCAGGACTTGGATGCGGCTGAGGGGTTCGAGGTCGGAGTGGGAAGACTGGGTCACAGGGGTTCGCTGAGGCGGGGTAGGGTCGGAATTTGGGGATCGAAACAGGCTAAATTCACGCCCTGACGGTGGGCGACGAGGACACCCAGCGCCTCTAGGTAGGAGGACACCCGCAGAGTTTTAACCCCCAAGGGTTCCGGGAGAACTTGCAGTTGTGTGCGATTGTTTTCCACGGCGATAATCAAGGCATCAGTCTGGGCCCAACTGAGGACGGCGCTACCGCCACAGGCGCTAGCGGGAATCACCAGGGCTTTGACGTCGTTTGACCAGAGACTGCGGGGGGAGGGCGTTGGGGTCAACTGGGGTGCC
>JBKCES010000275.1:0-6953 GCA_046304295.1 Cyanobacteriota bacterium
TCCCGGCAACAAATCCTTGATTCGTTCCCACTGATCATCTCTTAAAGCGTACTGTCTTATCATCATCGCTGGTTATCCTCTCAAGTAATTTCCATGCACATGATAGCCTAAAAGTCAATCCTCGTAATTGATGACACGCCCCACGAAAGAAAGATGTAATAGTCAACTTTCTGAAAACCTTACCAGAAGCGGTTTTAGAGAATATTCAAGAAGTTAGTATTAATATGACAAAGACATATAAAACAATCGTTGATGAGCTGATGCCAAATGCGGTTATTACTGCTGATCGTTTTCATGTAGTGAAAGCAATTATAGAGAGACGAAAAAAGAGCTGGATAAAGAAAAAAAAGGAGAAATTCTAGAGAGAAGTAAATATATTTTCTTACAGAATGAAGAAGATCTCAATGATCAAGAAAAAGCAAAACTAGAAAAAATCCAACAAAAACTAGAACATTTAGAAAAGATGCAGAGATTGAGAGAAGAAATCAGAGATATTTTTGAAAATGAAGAAACGTTAGGGACGGGAATGATAAAACTTGCAGACTGGCTTAAACAGGCTCAGGATTTTTATAAAAATAGCTGCAAGTCTATCCCAAACTGGTTTGGTGAGATTGTGGGTTACTTTGAAAATAGGACGACTAATGGACTAGTTGAAGAGATTAACAATAAGCTCAAACTAATAAAGCGTAGGGGCTATGGATTTACAAATGTCAAAAATTTTGAGCTACGTTACCTGATGTCTTGGTATTTTACAGGGACTACTGCATAATTGTGAAACCATGTCAAGCATAATAAACCCACAAGAGCCTTAAAAAAGTGAAATGCTTACGTGAATGATAGCCTGTTGAAAGACGATGAAACCGTTAACCTTTAATTATTATTAGCGCCGACCAACTCCGCTAGGCGCTCCTGTTGATCCTGGGAAACGCAGGATTGGATCATGTCCTCAATATCCCCTTCCAGCGCCGTAGCTAGGACAAAGTTTTTTCCCAGACGGTGATCGGTGACGCGGTTGTCCTTGTAATTATAAGTGCGAATTTTTTCTGAGCGGGCGCCGGTGCCCACCTGGGAGCGCCGCATGGAACTGACGGCCTGTTGTTGTTCCTGAAGTTTGAGGTCGTAGAGCTTAGCCCGGAGAATCTGCATGGCCCGTTCCCGGTTTTGCAGTTGGGAGCGCTCCTCGGTGCAAAAAATACGGATACCCGTGGGTTTGTGGAACAGATCCACCGCTGTTTCTACCTTGTTGACGTTTTGCCCCCCAGCGCCGCCGGAACGGGCGGTGGTCAGTTCAATATCCTTGGGATCAATATGGATTTCCACATCGTCCACCTCCGGCATAATCGCCACCGTGGCGGTGGAGGTATGAACCCGACCCCCCGCTTCCGTCACCGGTACCCGTTGCACCCGATGGACGCCCGCCTCGAACTTGAGCTGACTGTAAACCCGGTCGCCCTTGATTTCCAAAATCGCCTCCTTAAAGCCCCCCATATCCGCTAGGGACTCGCTCAGTAAACTCACCTTCCAACCCTGGGTCTCGGCGTAGCGGGAATACATTCTCACCAAATCCCCCGCCCAAATACTGGCTTCGTCGCCGCCAGTGCCGGCCCGCACTTCTAACATGATATTTTTGTCGTCGTTGGGGTCTCGGGGCAAGAGCAAGATGGTCAATTCCTGCTCTAAATCGACCAACTTTTGTTCTAACTCTTCCACCTCCAGGCTGGCCATTTCCCGCATTTCTGGATCGGCGCTGGCTTCCTTGAGGATTTGGCGCGCGTCCCGCAGGTCATCCTGGGCCTTTTTCCAAGCCTCGTAGGTAGTAACTGTGTCCTCTAGGGAGGAGCGAGCTTTCGCCACCCGTTGCAGTTCTTCGGGATTGGTCGCAATGTCGGGATCGGCCAATTGGCGGGTCAACTCCGCAAAGGTCTGCTCCACGGATTGCAATTTTTCCAAAAGATAGGGTTCAGCCATAGTCTGCTCAGGGGATGATTTGCTCAATCCTCTATCATACCCCGAGAGTCTGCGGTCTGGAGCTTATTCAGGGTAAGGGATCGTCTCTATTCCAAAACAATGTGTGCATCCGTTTTAACACTTTGCGCTTCAGGGCTGATACGATATTGAACGCTAACGAAAACTTTTATGACCATGAACTCGTTACTCGCTATCCTCTTACTCGCTATTCTCAACACGACGCCTAAACCGCTGTTTGGCCAACAACGAGCCTATTCTTCCGGCCAATATCCTCAGCCTTGGCAAGCGACAGAAGGCGTCTATAGCGATATTGGAGCGATTACAGGGCAAGCACCGGCGATCTATGGTTTTCCCCTCAACGCCATTCTAAAGAACAAAAATAAAATAACTTTGGAGCAAACGCTTAACCATTTAACTGAGTTAACTAAAACTGGCGTTTTGATCGAATTTGATTGGCACATGGCTCATCCAGCGGGGAAAGGCTATAAGAGCGATCCAACGGTTCCTGATAAGACTATTGCTAGCATTCTCCCCGGCGGAGCTTATCACGAAGACTTTAAAAAAGAATTAGACTACCTAGCGACTTTTTTTAACCAGCTTAGGGATGATGGAGTTTACGGACTTTTTCGTCCTTTCCATGAAATGAATGGAGATTGGTTTTGGTGGGGCTATGGGCCAAAAACGCCTAATACTCCTGAAGAGTACAAAGCTTTATTTAATTTTGTGGCTGATTATTTTGCGAGTAAGGGGGTGAATAACTTGGCCTATGTCTTTGCGCCAAATGTGCGAGGAAATCAGACAGAGGCTGATTATCGTCTCTTCTATCCGGGAGATGTTGTTGACATCATTGGTCTAGATATATATGTTAAAAATCCCCTCGACGAGTTAAACAATCTTCTCTTTCTCAATCGATTTGCCCAGGAGAAAGGAAAACCGCTCGCTCTGACTGAGTTTGGCTACACCGTCAAAGGGTTATCCGGTGGGGCGGAGCAGGAGGTCTTTTTCAGGAATCTTGCCCAATTTATGAGTCATTTTAACTTTACCTACGCGCGGGCTTGGGGTGGCAACCATATCCCTGTTAGCGGTTCAACACGGGAAGATTTTCTTAAAAATTTTATTCCTAAAGTTAGTCTTTTAATTGAGTTTGATACTCTAAAGTGGGGTGTTGAAAGTCTAGAAAACCCCCAAAGTGAAGGCGACAGTGCTGGCAAGTCTTTTACGTTTAAAATCACTCGTCAGGGAAATACTAGTGGGGTAAGCTTAGTCGAGTGGTCTGTCATTAGCTCTGGTCTAAACAGCGCCGACGCTCGGGATTTTGTGGGGGGGATGTTACCCAAGGGAAGGGTCTATTTTCTCGCTGGCGAAGCCTCTAAAGTAATTAACGTTACAGTGCAGGGCGATGCCGATCTTGAGCCGGACGAATTTGTTACAGTCGGTTTGATTAATCCCAAAACCGGCCATCTAGTCAGGGGGACAACCGCTCAAGGAATGATTCAAAACGACGATTAATGGGACAGGTAACGTCGTTTCCTGCCCCGGCGCTGATAGGATAGTGAGCGCCGACGCTTTTGAGTTAATCTAAGACGGCGCTAGTTTGCGGACTTTTGTTTTACTTTTTCCTATGACCCCAACTCCTAAATTTCGCTTCAGTCCTCTCCTCTGGCGTCGCTTTATTGAGACCGCCCAGCCCTATTTTTTTCCCACCGGCGCTCGGCAAACCCCTATTTTTTTAGGATTAATTCTGACCCTCTTAATCACGGTGGTGGCGGTCACTTTTTTTCTCACTGTGGGGCTGACCCTCGGCGCTCGCGCCCTCTTTCCCGACTTTTTCCAGACCGGCGGTCAGGGTTTAATTAAAGGGGTAGAGGAGTTAATCAATTCGCCGACTCCCTTTATCGCCCTAGCGGCGCTGAGCGCCTGCGGTTTCATTTTTTTCAGCCAACGGAGCAAACTGAAAACCCGCTGGCCCCAGTGGTCATTGTTGGGGTTTTTGCTGTTTTTACTCTTTATGGTCAATGGGCTGAACGTCATTCTCAGCTTTGTCTTTCGCTTCATTGACACGGCGCTGAACGAGAGAGAAGCACCAGTTTTTTGGCAATTTTTGTGGATTTACGGCATTGTTATTGTCGTTGCCATTCCCATTATTGTCGCCTATCGGTACATCCGCCAAAAGCTGGGTTTACTCTGGCGTGAATGGCTCACCAAACATTTTTTAGACCGCTATTTTCAGGGTCGGTCTTATTACCAACTCAACTCCAATGCCGTGGATACTCTGATTGATAACCCGGATCAACGGATTACCCAGGATATTCAATCTTTTACCAGCGTTACCCTCGATTTTCTGCTGGATATTCTCGACTCGATCTTAACCCTGCTTTCCTTTACCGCCATCCTCTACAGCATTTCCGATATCCTCACCTTAGGACTGGTGGGCTACGCTGTTTTTGGCACTGCGGTTGCTATCTTGATCGGCACCCGCTTAATCGGCATTAACTATAACCAACTACGCTTAGAAGCCAACTTCCGTTACGGTCTGGTGCGAGTGCGGGACAACGCCGAATCCATCGCCTTTTACCAGGGGGAAAGTGTGGAAAAACATCAGGTCGTCGAGCGCCTGATGGGCGCGATTCAAAACTTTAACCTACTGATTATTTGGCAAGCCCTGATCAGCCTCTTCCAGTTGGGCTATAACTACTTCACCCGCCTGATTCCCTATCTGATTATCGCCCCCCTTTATTTAGCGGGAACCCTGGATTTCGGCGCCATCGCCCAGGCTAGCGTCGCCTTTGGGCAAGTCCTATCGGCGCTGTCCTTGATTACCAATCAGATCGAAGGCATTACCCAATTCGCCGCCAGTATTAATCGTTTAGGGGAGTTTTACGAATCCCTCGACGGAGAGTCGGCGCCGCTAGAGGCATCTCAAATGACAACGGAAATCGCGCCGGTGGTGGAACTGCGGAGTGTTACCCTGACCCCTCCCAATTCTCAACGGATTTTAGTGCGGGATCTGTCCCTAACGGTAGAAAATGGCCACCATTTACTAATTATGGGAGCCAGCGGTTCGGGAAAAAGTTCACTCCTCCGAGCCATCGCCGGCCTCTGGACGTCGGGTCAGGGGAAAATTCGGCGCCCGGAGTTGGAAGATATTTTATTTCTGCCCCAGCGCCCCTACATGATTCTGGGCACCCTAAGGGAACAGTTGCTTTATCCCCGCTTTAACCAGGGTCTCGGCGCCGATTTTCTTCAGTCGGTTTTAGAGCAGGTGAACCTTCCCGACCTAGCGGAGCGCTTCGGCGGTTGGGAAGCGGAGGAAAATTGGGAAAATGTGCTTTCCCTTGGGGAGCAACAACGGGTCGCCCTAGCGAGGGTGTTTGTCAACCAACTACCCTACGCTATTTTGGACGAAGCCACCAGCGCCCTAGACGTAGAAAACGAAGCCCTCGTCTATGGTCGCTTAGCGGCGCTGGGAACGACCTATATCAGCGTGGGCCACCGTCCCAGCTTAGTCCGTTACCATCGACAACGGTTGGAAATCCGCGGCGACGGCGCCTGGGAACTAACCCCCCTGAACGGGGCTAGGGAGGAATAAAGCTAGTCTATTGATTGCTAGTGAACAACCGCCGCCTCGTTAGTTTGACGACAATCGCTAAATTCTCCTTGCTGACAAGGCTTTGGCGGAGAGATTTAAGAAAAACGGCCCAGTGGTATTTAGACTATCAGTCCTGGTGGTATCCCCTGTTGTCGCCGGAGTATCAGGAGTATTACAATAAGCTTTACCAAATTGCTTAGGAGTCCATGTCTATCGCTTCCCGGTCGCGGATCAGCGCCGTTTTTGCCGGATTAACCGCCCTGGGTTATGCCTTCTTCACCCTTCTGCCCAACAGCCACGGGCTGATGGCGGCTTGGCCCTTCGTTTTGGTTTGGCAGTTGACCCTCGGCGCCGGCTTCCTTTGGGGTCTGAGCCAACTCTACCTGCGCCGCCGGGGGGAGGGGTTTGGCCAACCCTGGGATTACTTGACCCTGGCCGGCTTAATCCTAGTTCTGCTCAGCGCCCTGGGCGCCCAATTCCGACCTCAAGCCTTGATCCAATCCTGGGCCGTCGTCGCCCTGGTTGCGGTGCTCTATGGTCTGCGGGGCTGGCTCAACCCTCCTAGTCCAGATCCTCTACTCACTCCCCACCGGCGCCGTTGGTTGCTCCGGGGTCAGGGGGCACTCAATATTGGGTTTATTGTTCTAGGGCTGGCGCTCTGGGTGAAGCGAATTTACCTGCCGGAACAGGCGCTGTTGGCCGCGTTTCGGGCTGTCGGCGTGGAGCAAAGTTTTGATTTCAACGCCATTCAACTGCGGAATCCCTATCCCCTGGGCCACGCCAATTATGTGGCCGGTTATTTGCTCCTAGCTCTGCCGGTTCTCCTGATTCTGTTCCTTCAGGAGCGGGGTTGGGGACGCTGGCTCTGGCTGACGGGCGTTGGCGCCGGATTGGCGGATTTGTTTCTCACCAGTTCCCGGGGGGGGTTTTTCGCCTTGGGCGTTCTTCTGCTCTTGGCCCTAATCGGCGCCGCCCGTTGGGGTTCCCTCACTCGACGCCAACTCTGGGGACTGATGGGCGGCGCTCTGGGATTGGGGGGGGTCTTAATTATCAGTAATAATCGTCTGCGACAGACTTTAGCCTCCCTGCTTCAGGGGGGAGCGTCCTCGGAGTTAAGCTTTCGTTCCATTACCAACGCCGTGGGCTGGGGCATGGGCCGGGCCCATTGGCTCACGGGGGCGGGGTTGGGAAGCGTTCCCCTGTTGTATCAAAAATACCGTCCCGGTTGGGCGGGTCAGGAAGGGGAGTGGTTATACGAAGTTCTGAGTACCCCCATGCAGATTTTTGGGGAACTCGGCGCCGGCGGCTTAATTTTTTTGTTTTCGATAGTTTTGTCTTCTGTTTACGCCCGCTGGCGCGGGGGACAAAAGAGCCAATGCCGGGAGGGAGAGCGCCG
>JBKCES010000276.1:0-3247 GCA_046304295.1 Cyanobacteriota bacterium
CATTTACCCCGGGCCTTCGCCTCCTGGATTTGGCTTAACAAATCCAGGCGCTGGACGATCATCCCCGAAAAAATAACGCCCTCCGCCCAATCCCATTCCGCCTCGGTTACGGCCCGGATGTTACGGTCCGCCAGTTTAAACTCCCAGGTCTGGGGCAAAATGGCCGCCACGGTGATTAAGCCCAGGGGCGGCAGTAAAACCTTGCGGTTCACCAACTCCAGAATTTTTTCATAGGACCAGAAGGTGGGGGGAAAACAGGGATAAATGAGCAGAACTCGCATGGGGTTGGGGGCCTAGGGAACGGGGAATAGTCCCCGGTGGGTAGTGACAGACAATAGACGACGAGCCAGGGCCGGGGTATCCGAAAACAGGCTGTTTAGATAAATGTTTTTATCATACCTAAGCCAAGGAAGCGTTGGGGTTAGCCCCCAAGCAGGGCGAAGCCTACTGCGGCTAAAGCGCCGAGGGCAGTGTTAACGCCGTTAACCAGTTCATTCGTTAGCCAAGACCAGCGAGTTTGTAAGGCGGCGCCGATCAGACTTTCCAGGGTATTGGCCACAAAGGCGGCAACGGTGGCGAGAACAACGCCCCAGGGGGTAATCAAACCGACGCCCCAACCTGTGAGCGCCAAAACCAAACCGCCCCCCAACCCCGCCAGGGTGCCTTCCAGGCTGACGGCGCCCTCTGTCCCTTTGGGAACCGGTTGCAGGGTGGTTATTAAAAAGGTGCGTTGTCCGTAGGCTTTCCCCACTTCGCTGGCCGTCGTGTCCGCCAATTTGGCGCTGAGGCTAGCGACATAGCCCAAGGTTAAAAAGGGAAACCAACTCTCAGGACAAATCAAAGTCAGTAACCCGCAGGCCAGCGCCGTGGCCGCCGACCCCCAGACATTTTCCGGCC
This sequence comes from Cyanobacteriota bacterium, assembly GCA_046304295.1. Taxonomy (GTDB): domain Bacteria; phylum Cyanobacteriota; class Cyanobacteriia; order Cyanobacteriales; family Microcystaceae; genus Synechocystis. Next base: position 898 of record JBKCES010000276.1, read on the forward strand.
CCCGCAGACCGGAGCGCCCTTCGGCGATGCCGAGCCGTTCCTTTTGGGCGAAACCCAGACGGGTGACGGCGGAGCCGAGGATAAAGTAGGTCAAGATCACTAAATAACCCCGCCAGCCCAGGGTTCCCCAGAGGCCAATCCCTAAAATACCGGCGTGGAGGTAGCCTTGGAGGGTCAGGAGTTTTTTGGGCAGGAGCCAGGCGACCAAGCCGAGGGCGCCGTTCACCAGGAGCGCCGTTAACCAGGGATTCGCGAGGGTGAATTCCGTCATAGGGTTTTGCACTGGGCTTGAAAACGGAGCAGATGGTCGCACAGAACCAGCGCCGCCATGGCTTCCACCATAGGCACGGCCCGGGGGAGGACGCAGGGGTCGTGACGCCCCTTGGCCGCCAGGGTGGTTTCCTCCCCCTCCCGGCTAACGGTTTTCTGTTCCTTGCCGATGGTGGCGGTGGGTTTAAAGGCCACCCGGAAGAGGATCGGCTCGCCGTTGCTAATGCCGCCCTGGACGCCGCCGGAGCGGTTGGTGCGGGTGCGCCACTCCGTCCCCTCTTGATAAAACTCGTCATTGTGCTGGCTTCCCGCGAGCAGGGTGCCGCCAAAACCGGAGCCGATTTCAAAGCCCTTGGTGGCGGGCAAGGAGAGCATAGCCTTGGCTAAATCCGCCTCTAATTTATCAAAGACCGGTTCCCCCAATCCCTTCGGCGCTCGACGCACCACGCATTCCACCACGCCCCCCAAGGAATCCTGTTCTCTGCGAATCTGATCAATGCGGGCGATCATTTTCTCCGCCATGGCCGGGTCGGGACACCGAACAATATTACTTTCCACTTGCTCTAGGGTCACGGTTTCCGGGTCAACTTCGGCGCTCAGGTCTTGAATACTTTTCACATAGGCCACAATCTCCACCCCGGCGCTTTGGGTCAGAATCTTCTTGGCAATGGCGCCGGCGGCCACCCGGCCAATGGTTTCCCGAGCGGAAGAGCGCCCGCCTCCCTGCCAGTTGCGAATGCCGTACTTGGCATCGTAGGTGGCGTCGGCGTGGGAGGGACGGTATTTGAGCGCCATCTCGTCGTAGTCCTGGGAGCGTGCGTCTTTATTACGTACCAAAATAGCGATGGGGGTGCCCAGGGTTTGCCCTTCAAAGACCCCGGAGAGAATCTCGCACTGGTCGCTTTCCTGTCGGGGCGTCGTAATCTTGCTTTGCCCCGGCCGGCGCCGGTCTAAATCTTGTTGAATATCCGCTTCCTTTAGTTCCAACCGGGGCGGGCAACCATCCACCACGACTCCGACCCCGCCGCCGTGGGATTCGCCAAAGGTGGTGACGCGGAAAAGTTGGCCGAAGCTGTTGCCCATGAGCGCTCTGGGGTAAAACGTGCTTTTCGATTCTACCCCAGGACGTTGGCCAGACTAGAGGACTCCGGCGCTGGCCAGGCCCAGGATCACTCCGGCGCCGAGGACATGGCCAAAACTAGTGGTGCCTAAAACGGCGCCGAGACCAAAGCCGCCGAAGAAATTGGCCGCAGGCATAGGAGCACCGACGTTGGGCTGTTGGATGGTCAGTTTACCGATGGCAATGGCGACGATATTGCAGAGAATCATCACGGCGGCCACTTTAAAGTTCCAGGGGGTGGTGCTGGGGACGGTGGTGGCTAGCAGACTGAGGGCGGTGAGAGACATAAAAAAATCCTCAAAATTTCAGATGAATGAACGGTTAAGCACAATCCCGATTGAAACCTGTCTATCAAACTCCCCCTCCTTGGAGGGGGTTGGGGGGTGGGTGTAACCCTGAAAGCGAACCCACCCCTAACCCCTCCCGAGAGGGGAACTGAAAACCTTGGATTTCAAGCAAGACGCAGTTTATCTCGACCATCCCAGCTTAAAAACAGGGACGGTCTTTTAAGTTGGCCATCTTATAAGGTTAGGGAACTCCCCGGCGCCGTCTTGTTGCAAGACTTAACAAAGAAAACCGCGCCCCGGCGCCGCCGTTATAAAATGAAGAGTTGACCCATCCCTCGAGGCCTAAACCCCGACCCATGAGCAAGAGCGAACGACGGATCTTTCTGTTGGATTTTGAAAAACCCCTCTACGAGCTGGAGGAGAAGATTCGCCAAATTCGGGAATTGGCTCAGGAAAAAAATGTGGATTTCGCCGAGCAGTTAACCCAACTGGAGCGCCGGGCCGACCAGTTGCGGCGGGAAATTTTCGAGAACCTGACCCCCGCCCAGCGCCTGCAACTAGCCCGTCATCCCCGTCGTCCCAGCACCTTAGATTATATCCAAGCCATCGCCGACGATTGGTTTGAGATGCGGGGCGACCGGGGGGGCTACGACGATCCGGCCCTGGTGGGGGG
>JBKCES010000277.1:0-5266 GCA_046304295.1 Cyanobacteriota bacterium
GACGGTTTGTTTGGTGAGGTTATTTTTGAGTTCGCAGGTGATGACGGGTAAGCCGTTGATCAAGAGAACTAAATCTAGGGAGCGTTGGCTTTGATCGCGGCTGTAGTGGACTTGGCGGCTAACGGTGAAGCGGTTTTGCCGGTAGCGTTCTTTGGCTTTGGCGTTGTGGGGGGAGGGGGTTCCGTAAAAAAGTTCTAGATCGGCGGCGCCGTGTTTAAGGCCCTGGCGTAGGACATCGATGGTTCCCCGTTTGCTGATTTCTCCCTGGAGGCGGGCGAGGAATTTACGGCGGGTGGGGCTGTCGTTGTCTAAATCTAGGGATTCGGCGAGGTCGGGTTGGGTGGTTCTTAGGAAGGTTTTCAGTTGACGTAGATCGAGGCAATAGTCCCGGTCATAATCCTTGGGATCTCCTCCTCGCCATCCAGCGCCGCCGTAGGGTTGCGGCTCTTCGCGGGTTTTGCCGGGTTGGGGCGGGTCGCAGGGATGACCGGCGAGGGCGGTACAAATAAGGCGCTCTAGTCCTTTTTCGCTGGTGTCGGTGGGCATTTAGTCCTCCTCTGTTTCGTCGGCGCTTTCTAGATCGTTTTCTTCCTCTAGGGGATCGTTGAGGTCTTCGTTGGCTAGGGGATCTGTTTCAGGCAATGCCGCGGCGATTTCTCTGACGTCGAGTTTGCCGGTGACGACATCGGCGATCAGGCGGGCGCGGTATTCGTTGAGTAGTTCAATTTCTCGATTGGCGCGATCAATTGCTTGGTCTATTTCAAAGGTCAAGTTTGCAATGCTATTCGATATTTTTAGTTGTTCTTGGAGTGGTGGAAGAGCAAGCCACAAGTTAAGTATTCTTTCTACTGAAATTCCCGGTTGTGCGGCGGCAATTGAATATTGATTTAAATTCATTACCATTAAAGCTAATGCCAACCATTCTGTCGAATATTTACACTTGGGTGAAACTACAACCGCATGTTCTGATGCCCAAAATTCTCCCTTAACTAAATGAACATTACCACATAAAGCTCCTTGTCTTCCTATCAGTATATATTCGCCATTGTGCGTAAAGTGCGATGTAAATCCTCTAAGACCATTACCGCCATAAACAGGAAAATTACCAATTTCGTCAATAGACATGGATGTAATATTTTCTCCACTTTTCATTCGACATATCGTCTTTAATCTTCTTACTTCCCAGTGAGCAGGAATTTGCCCTAGCCATTCAATGCCAGAATCTTTGAGAGGCACGTCAGGATCGAGGCCGCAGGTAACAGCTTGGTGAATGATGGCTTGTTTTTGTTCATTTAACAGCCCGATCAGTTTGCGTTTTGCTTGGATCAACTTCCTAATTCGGCGCTGGCTGTAATCCAGATATTTTACAATTGCGTTTTGTTCGGCAAGCGGTGGACGAGGAAAAATTTCACACTTCAATAATTCCATCGGAATACGCATTCGATGGGCTAAAATTCCGTTGCCAATTCTTACCAAACTCTTCTGAAAAGTTGGTGTTTGAAAATAAGCGTTTAAGTATTCTGGGTTATCTTCTGAAGATCGTCTAGTTAATACATAGTAAACTGGACTGAGACAACCTGTATATTTAGAAATCCCAACGGAACCAATAATTACATTCATGCAATTAACTACGATGTCATTGGGTCGAACAATTTTATATCGAGTAATATCGTCAGAGTGTTTATTACCAACATTTCCTTTTTCTGCGTAAGGTATAACCCCCCGACCTTTAGCTAAAGATAAAATATCGGAAACTTGCCCATCCGTGTTACTTTCGCCCCTTTCTTTAAGCAAATGGCCTAACCGGAATAGTTCCCAATGTTCAGGCACAGCGCCTAGCCATTCCACCCCCGACGCCTTCATGCGGGGATAAGGCTTCAGCGCCGACCAGAGACCCGTTACCATAGCTGACCCTCAAAAACATACCAATATTATAATCCTAGCCAATATCGAACCGCTTGTTCAACCTCCTCCAACTTCGGCGCTGTGAGTCGCCCGGAAGACGGCGCTGGAAACCCCTCGGCGCTGCTCCCACTGAATAGAGCAAGAGTCCTATCAATCGAGAGTCGCTGGATAACCTAAAAATAGGCTAAAATCATCACTAAATCCGGCGCTTTTCACCCATGCAAGACAGAATTATTATTAATCCAGAGATTTGCAACGGCAAACCCACCATTGCGGGAACTCGCATTACCGCGCAAACGATTATAGAATTTTTAGGGGCGGGAGACTCCCCTGAAGATATCCTAGAAGACTATCCTACTTTAACCAAAGAAGACATTTATGCTTGTATGCAATTTGCGGCAAAACATTACCATTTGATTACCTCCAGCGCCTATTTAGGCTTGCTAGATAAGTCTAGAGGAAGTTGTAATTGCTGAGTAGATTTAACAGCTTTATACGCTTGGTTCTCATCTGTTGGCTTATTTGGATATTTATATTGCAAAAGTCCCTCTGAGACTAAGGGCGCAAGGTATAGCTTGCGGAGATAGTCAGGGTTTTTATTGAGGATTTGTCCGAATTCTTGTTTAGTTAGATAGTTTTTGGAACAAAGTCTAAGAATTACATTTCGTATCTCATCTACGTTACTCCGTTTTTGATTACTGATCTTCTCACATAACTGTTGCAGGTCTGTACCCAAATGCGTACTTGGGTCATAAGCGTCAGAGCTTGGGTCACAACTCTCTGTACTTGGGTCATAAGCGTCGGAGCTTGGGTCACAACTCTCTGTACTTGGGCTTTTAGGCGGCGCTATCGGCGCTTCGCTAGGGAGATAATACCTCGTGCCTCGACAGCGCCCTTTCTGGAGGAGCCATCCTTGCTCAACCAAGTATCTAAGACGATCTCCAATATCTCTGGGGTGTTGTTCGGGTCTATAGTGTTGTATATCTAGATTACTGACTTCACCGACCTTATGGCTTAATACCAAAATCAGTCGATCAAGTTCGTCGAGTTGTCCATAGCCTTCTCCCACAATTCCTTTCAGATCGGCTTCAATAGTCGATGGGATAAAGCTCATCATCGGAAGATAGACATGGGTGAGTTCCAAGTCGAGATTTTCGGATACTAGGGGGCTGAACCACTGCTGTTCATGCCATGCTCTGAGGATTTTTCCAAAACCTGAGCCTGCTTTCTCTCCCAAGGCGAGCATTTGAAACATTTTTTGCAGCTTCGGGTTGCGAGGATCGCTCACTCCGCCTTCATAGAGGGCATCTAAGGAAATACGTAGGCGGCCTGGATTTGAGAATCCATAGAAGTCTGACCGCTTGGTGATTTTAATTGGTTTTGATGATAGATGATCCGCATGAATTAAGGTATTTACAAGGGCTTCTCTAAGGGCTTCATGAACATGGGTTTCGCCTTTGCGGACGGCATCTTGATCCAGTTGAAAAGGAACGTCAAGGTCTTTGACTAAGCGTCCATACACTTGATAATAAAAGTTGAAAAGGTTCGGTTCCCACTTCCCATCAGGACTTAAGCGATATGTCCAGCGTGTTTCTGGGTCATTGGATAATACTTCTTGATAGTCTAAATGATGATAGGGAAAAGCTTCTGATATGCTAAGTCCCTTGCCAAACATAAGTAAACCTGCCACAGTCAACCCTTCTTTGCCTGAAACGCGGTCTTTTTTCCAACCGCCTAGTTGTTGCAGGAGACCTTGATCATCAAGGGCTAACCACTGATGATCAGGGTCTCGGTTAGTAAAGCGTTGACGAAAGGTTCTGAGCGTTTCGGGATCGAGGTCGTCTAGTCCGTAATTTTCTAGAAGTTGAAAATCCTGGGGATCATTACTGGCATCCCGTAGCATTTGCCGAACCTCTGTTTCTGTACAGTTGTAATCTCCTTCATGGTTGCGTTTATAAGTCTCCGTCATGGGATTGTTATTAATATAAACAGGGCGTTGTTCCCTCCTGGCTCGCGGAACATGAATGATCAGAATTGAATGCTCTCCCAACCTTTTAACTGCTATATCTGAGTTTGAGCAAACATTTAAATTTATTTTTTGGCGATTATTGTGATTATTCCAAAATTGGTTTTGGAGATGCGGGGGATCAGATATGCCTACAATCTCAAATTTACCGCGCTTTTCTTGAACACCTAAGACAATATAGCCGCCATCGGTATTGGCAAAAGAGGAAACCGTCTCCCATATATCTTTGGGAAATTCTCTTTCCGCCAATTTGAATTCATAGTCCTGATCTTCGCCAATCTCTATTTGTCGTAGTAGGGTTTCAATGTTGATCATATTTTGCTAAAGTTGGCCCTTAAAAGCTTTGTCGAGGATAGAAGGAAGCAGAGTATCAAGTTCTGTGGCGGTTTCGGCTTGAAGGCGCTTGGGGAAAGAACCATAGACATTCTACTTTAAGTAAGGCCAGTATAGATTATATTCACAAAAATTGGAGATAGGGCTTCAGCACCGACCTAGGATTCTCTTGACAATGTACTTCAACATAAAATACTTAAGTGTACTCTCTTCTCACCAGTGCCAGCGTTTGAGCGAAAAAGAATATAGTTTAACTAATTTTATCTCCATGATTGTGATGAAAGAAATGAAAATTACCGAAGTGCTCACTAATGGTCAACACTTTGCGCAGGAGGGATTTATCTTACTATTTCCTAGATCGTTATCATAAAGCTCCTAGATCGTTATCATAAAGCTAAGTCACGCTCCATAAATCACCTCCGCTGTTCCTAAAATATTTTTTTTCCGAATCCAATTTTCACTTCTTTCCAGATTTTTTCTAAAAATTTAGATCAACATCTCGGTTCACCATCCGCTTAAGCTCCTGTTCTAAAGACTCCTGATATTTTAAAGTTACTCTAAAGCCCGGCGCTATGGAAACCAAAAAATCAATATCGCTCTCTGGCTTGAAATCATCTCGCAGTATCGAGCCAAAAACCGCTAGCTGTTGAATAGAATAACGTTGACAAAACTCGGCAATCCTAACCAAAGAAACGCCTAAACGGGCTTGTAACTTTTCTCGCTCAGTTTGCTGTAACCTATTTAGCCTTTCCATAACGAATCTAACCTATAATTTCCTCCAATAAACCCTCGGTTTCTCGCTCCAGCGCCAAAATATCCCCACGAATTTCATCTAAAGTCCGTAGCGGTTGAGGCTTATAGAAATAACGAGTAAAACTAATTTCATAACCAATCTTAACGCTATCCGGCTGGTACCAAGCGTCCGGCGCGTAGGGTAAAACTTCCCGCTCTAAAAAAGCGCCGATTCCCCCAGGTTCCAAAAGCGGAATTTGCTCCGTATCC
>JBKCES010000278.1:0-6356 GCA_046304295.1 Cyanobacteriota bacterium
CCGCCTGGAGGTGATTGGTAAAAATGTAGGTGGTGCCGCTCCCGTCGGCGCGATAGACCCAGAGGAGGGGTAAATCGGGAAAAGAGACATCAGGATTATCGGCGGCGATCCGCGGATCATTCCAGTTGGTAATTTCTCCCGCCACAATGCCGCAGTAACTTTGGCGGGACAGTCGCAGGGTTTGGCTTCCCTCCAGCGCCGGCAGATTGTAGGAAAACACCACCAATCCCCCGGTCATGGGGATTTGGATCAAGGTTCCCCGCTCCCGGGGATAGCGTTGGCGTTCCTTCTCTCCCAGGGGCGCGTCGCTAGCGCCGAAATCCACCGAAGCCTCTAGGTAACGGCTGATGCCCTTGCCGCTCCCCACGGCATCGTAGGTCAGAGTCACATTTTCGTAGGCTTTTTGTGCCCCGAATTCCTCTAGCCAACGTTGGTATAACGGCGCCGGAAAGGTGGCTCCCGCTCCCTTCAAAACCACTGGCTCGGTGCTGATCGGCGCCGAGCTAAAGACTGATTGACAACCGCCTAGACCGACTGCGGTGCCGAGGGTCAAGAGGGACGCGGCTAGGGATAGCCGTCTGGAATTGAGAGTCAGGGGCGCCATAGACCGTCCACGCCTCGATAAGGTACAATTAGATGATTAACTAATTCTAAAATCTAGCGAATTTAATGGGTTTTAACCCTAGATTTCTCCATCATCCTAACGGGAATTGATTGCCTTAAAATTAACCAATAATTAATCTTTGTTTAAAATAATTTAAGTTAAAATTAATCTTTTCATAAACTCTGATCCAGATCTCCGCCCATGCACCATGTTTCGATCCGCACCGCCGAGATTCACCGGGCCATCGCCTTCTATGAACAACTGGGCTTTCAAGTTTGCGAGCGTTTTACCGCTGGCTTTACCCTCGCCTGTTGGCTAGAGGGGTCTCAGGGTCGTTTGGAGTTGATCCAGATTCCCGAGCCAAAACCGGCGCCGGATGCCTTTGGGGACGAGCATTACGTCGGCTATTACCATCTCTCCTTTGACCTGACGGGACAGACGGATAACCTTAACCATTGGTTGGCTAAACTTCAGAGCCAGTTTGAAGCCAACCCTGATCTACCGCCCTTGCAAGTTCTTTTGTCCCCTCGACAACAGCAAATCGGCGCTCAGATCTACGAAGTCCTCTTTCTCGCCGATGCCGATGGGTTGCCCCTGGAGTTTTTGCGCCGGATGGATTAAAGGGGCAAATTTCTGGCAAGCTAGTCATGCCCGCTGAACCCACTCCCTCGACGACAGACTCCCTATGACCTCTCCCTCTCCTCTGATCGGCGTTCTCATGGGTAGCGACTCCGATCTGCCTACCCTACAAGGTGCGCTGGCGATCTGCGAAGATTTTGCAGTCCCGGCGGAAGCGGCCATTGTTTCCGCTCACCGTACGCCAGAGCGCCTTTTCCACTACGCTCAGACCGCTGTGGAACGAGGTTTAAAGGTGATTATCGCCGGCGCGGGCGGCGCCGCCCATCTACCGGGGATGCTGGCGTCTCTGACTCCGTTGCCCGTGATTGGGGTGCCGGTGCCCAGCAAGGCCCTTCAGGGAGTGGATTCCCTCTACTCCATTGTCCAAATGCCGGCGGGTATTCCCGTCGCCACCGTGGCCATAGGCAACGCCCAAAACGCGGCACTCTTAGCCGTGCAAATCCTCGCTCTTTCCGATCCGGCGCTGATGGTCAAAATTCAAGCCTATCGGGAAATTCTGCGGCAAAGCGTGCTGACAAAACAAGCTAGACTCGAACAAATTGGCTATCAAGACTACCTTAAAAATCTCTACCCGCCCAACGGCTGAGGTCGCCCAGCAATTCCAAATTCAAATTAATCGATGGACGCAGTGTAACGATGTTATATAGCATTTACATGTGAGATGTAAACCTCTCTTGCCTTAAAACCCAGATGGGTAAAGGGCTAGCATGGACTTTATTCACGACTCAGTTGTAAATGCTATAGTTGTGGAATAGTGCCGGTCAGTCGGCGCTGGATATTCGACTTAAACAAGGTCGGAAACTTTTTATGACTCAACAATCTATCTACGGCCCCCATAATCCTCATCCGTTGTTCCAGATGCGAACGAAGTTAGTCTGGGAGGGTAAGTATGATGAGTATTGTGGCTCTCTGGGGATCACCCTGAATATAGCGGGTTGCAGATTGGTGAGATACGGGCTTCGGCTACGCTCAGGGCACGAGGGCTGAGCGTAGCCGAAGGGCACGAGGGCTGTCCCTCATTCGCAAGAATACCGCTATATAGCATTTACAACTGAGTCGTGAATAAAGTCCATGCTAGCCCTTTACCCATCTGGGTTTTAAGGCAAGAGAGGTTTACATCTCACATGTAAATGCTATAGTGTATAATATAGCGGCATCTGCGCTGGTGAGAGACAATAAAATGGCTAAAATCCTTACTGAGCAAGGGTTTCAGTGTTCTCACCCGCCTGAATGCCGCTATAGATAACATTAATCAATGAAGGTAGTTCCTGTGTTTTTTATTCCCGATACCCTAATTGACGCTCCCGGATGGGAGGTATGGACAACTTGCGTGGAGGACAATAATGTAATATTCAGGCTACTGGAAGTAGAAGAAAAAAATGTATGCCTGTTGGCTCTCCGGGAATGAGGCGGGTGGCTGACTGACGGACACATTCTTAAGAACGCTTATAAGTACATTCCTTGAAAGGCAGGTGTGGCAACACTTTCAGAGTCTGTGTTAGTCATGGGTGCCATCTTTTCAAAACCTAGTCACAATAAGGGATTGAGCCGCTTGTGTCCGTCACTGGGGGCGGGTGGTTAGGGAGCCAATTGGCCAGAACCCTTGCTGGATAAGCTTTTCTGCGTTACCGTCCAAGTAGTAATTGTATAATAAGCTACAGTTTCTCGCCCGATCCCCGGAGAGCCACAATTAAGGCTTTCCACGAAACTTGGCAAGGAAGTGAATTGGAAGTTATCGTGATGGATTCTGGTTTCTTTTCTAAAGAGAATCTGCAAGCGATAGGCTCTCAAAAATGGATATCGAGAGCGCCGAATACGATTAAATTCACTACGATCACTATGTTGTCAAATCGTGAAGATCCTCATTCTCAGCGCCTACGATATTTGGCAGGGTGCCGCCAAGGCCGCCTACCGTCTCCATCAGGGATTACAGCGCCAACCGGGAGTCGAGTCCTGGATGTTGGTCAATAAGAAGTTTTCCACCGATCCCAGTGTCATTGGCCCCCAGTCCCCCCTAGACCTAGTGCTCTCTCAAACTCGGGCCCGTTTGGATCAATTTCCCCTCCGGTTTTATCCCCAACGGGAGACGGAATACTTTTCCCCTCAATGGCTCCCGGAGCGCCTGGCCCAAACTGTCCGGCACCTGAATCCCGACGTGATTAACGTCCACTGGACTCAAGCGGGTTTTATGCGCATTGAAACCCTCGCCCAGTTCCATAAACCCATTGTCATGACCCTCCACGACCTTTGGGCGCTGACGGGGGGCTGTCACTATAGTCAGGGGTGCGAGAAGTATTTCAGTCAATGCGGCGCTTGTCCCCAACTGGGGTCGTCCCGGGAGCGGGATTTGGCCTACCGAAATTGGCGCCGGAAACAAGAAAGCTGGCAAAACCTCGATTTAACCCTGGTGCCCCTCAGCGCTTGGCTCCGGGACCAAGTGGAAAAAAGCCCTTTACTTAGCACCTATCCCCGGCGGTTAATTCCTAATGGAATAGATTTGGAAACCTATGCGCCCATCGATAAAGCCGAGGCCAAGAAAATCCTCGGACTCGCGCCGGAGCGCCCTGTTATCCTCTTCGGCGCTTCTGGGGCCAAACGCAAGGGCTTTCACCATCTCCGGGCGGCGCTGGCACTGTTGAGTCAAACGCCCTGGCGGGAGCGGGCACAATTACTGATTTTTGGCAACCAAGCGCCGGGGGAAGACGAGGATTTAGGCTTTCCCACCCGTTACCTCGGCTTTTTACAGGACGAACTTTCCCTCCGCTTGGCCTATGCCAGCGCTGATGTTTTTGTGGCGCCGTCGGAGGAGGACAATTTACCGAACACGGTGGTGGAATCCTTGGCTTGCGGGACTGCCGTGGTCGCTTTTCGGATCGGCGGTCTCCCGGATCTCGTGGATTCTGGCGAAAACGGCTACTTAGCGGAACCCTTCAGCGCCGAGGATTTAGCTCAGGGAATTGAGGAAATTCTAACCCAGGGGCAAGCGTCTCCTCAGTTGAGCCGACAAGCTCGCCGCAAAGCTGAAACCTGCTTTAATCAGTCTTTGCAATCCCGGCACTATCTGGAGTTATTTGCCAGCATCCATACTAATACACAGGAAAAGAAGATTTAACGGAAGAGGTCGATCAACAGTAATATTGGATTAATGGGACTCAAAACATCCGCCACTGAACGGAAGAGATCCCGCGTCCGAGTCACCCTTGAATCATAGCAAGCCACCCCGTCCCTTGGTAGAAGCGGGGGATTATCCTCGTTGCTGGTGGAATTGCGCAATAAATCCTCTACTTTCCGCTCCACCACCGTCGTTTTCCCCGTCAAGGGATCGACCCGCACTAAAATCGCCTGGCGGTCGGCGTTGGTCTCTGGAGTGCCCCCGGCGCAGTTGGCGGAGAGCACCGCTTGGCTAAAGCGAGCGCCGTAGGGAAAGGTAATGCCTTCCCGTTCGTTCCCCACTGCGGAGGTGGCGTTGCTGGTGGCGGGCACCGTTAAATTGGAGACAAAGACCTTAATACCGGGGGGCGTAATCTGGGAAGGTCGCATCAGTTCCGTTTGTAGGCGCTCCCCCTGGGGGACAATAATTTGGTCGCCGGCGATGAGGGGTAGATCGGTGATGGGGCTTCCTTCAAAGATCCCGGAAAGATCGACGGTTTGGATGGTCTGATTCCGTACTAATTGAACCTGGGTCACGTCCGCTGTGGGCAGAACCCCCCCCGCGGCCCGTAGCGCCACGGTTAAATAGCGCCGGAGGGGATAGTTGCCGGTGATTTGGACGCTATCGGCGGGGATGGAAGTCTGGGGCTGGCCCTCGTTGGGGTCGTTGACCAACACCCGCCCCGGTTGGAAGACCGCCCCGGCCACGCTCACCTGCACCGGCGCCCACTGGAGGATTTGCAAGCTTAACTGGAGGCGCCCGGGGGGGAAAAATTTGTTGTCAATTAACGCCTGAGCTAATTTATCCCGGGCTTCTAGGGGTTCTAATCCCGCCACCGGCAGGAGTCCTAAGTAAGGAACCTCTAAATTGCCGTCTTGATTGACTTCATAGACCCGTGCAAAATAGGTGTCTTTGGGAATGGAAACTTCGAGACGGTCGCCGGGGGAGAGGGGTAGAGAGCCGACTGCCAGAGGCGCCGAGAGGAGTAGCGGTAGCGCTAACGGCGCTGTTTTGAGAGTTCTTAAGATCATAATTTTTATTTATCCTGAACCACTAATAGTAACTTTAATTTGGTGATAGAGCTATGAATGTGCGAGTTGGGCATTTGGAATCACTTTTATAGCGGTATTCATGTGAGTGAGATACGGGTTTCGACTACGCTTAGCCCTATATTCAAGCGGTTCAGCTATAAGATCGTCCCTCAGCTGAGAGAATACCGCTATATATAGCAGTCACAAGTGAGTTGTAAAATTTTAAATCCCCGAACCCTTACGGGTAAAGGCTTTGAGCAGAGGGACAATTTACAACCTCGATGTGACCGCTATAGCAGGCCTAAATGGGCGGTGAACGCAATCAAATGTTTTCCCCCTCAGTGACGGACACAAGTGCCTCAATCCCTTATTGTGACTAGGTTTTGAAAAGATGGCACCCATGACTAACACAGACTCTGAAAGTGTTGCCACACCTGCCTTTCAAGGAACGTACTTATAAATGTTCTTAAAAATGTGTCCGTCAGTCAGCGGTTCCTGAGCTTGCGCCATGGCTAAAATCGGCTCTCCGGGAATGAGGCGGGTAGTCAGGGAGCCAATTAGCCAGAACCCTTACTGGATAGGCTTTTCTGCATTACCGTCCAAGTCGTAATTGTATAATAAGCTACAATTTCTCGCCTGATCCCCAGAGATCCCTAGAATCATTCAATCAGAATTCCTGGGTCTTGAGGCTCGCATATGGTTTTGTAACAAGAATTACATTTTGAGGCGAGGCCCCACTGAAATCTGCTCTACTGCATAAAACGCTTTTTTGTCAAGCATAGTAAACCCACAAGAGCCTCTTTTTCTTCAGCAGTTAAAGATTCACCATTTTTCAAAATCAGACGGCGAATACCTTTGGTTTTCAGCTTTTTAAGCGTAGAACCACACTCTTTTCGGATTTTATTTAGCTCTTCGTTCAAAATTGTCATCA
>JBKCES010000279.1:0-10805 GCA_046304295.1 Cyanobacteriota bacterium
GCCATGTCCCGAGCCTACCGAGTCCCCCCCGCCCTGACGCCCGGCGATTCCGTGATGGTCGTCGCCACCAGCGGCGCCGTGCGGGAACCCCAAGCACTGGCTCAGGGAGTCGATATTTGGCAAAAACGAGGTTATCAAGTCCGCTTTAGCGACCATTGGCAAGCTCAAAACGGCTACCTGGCGGGGAGCGACGCCCAGCGCCAAGACGCTTTACTGCAAGCTTGGCAAGACCCCCAAATTAAAGCCATCCTCTGCGCTCGGGGCGGTTACGGCGCCGCTCGTTTGTTGGAGTCCTTGAACTGGCCTCCTTTAACCCAGCCGAAATGGCTCATCGGGTTTTCCGATGTCACCAGTCTGCTTTGGACTTTGGCGGGCCAAGGGATTACGGCGCTCCACGGGCCGGTTTTAACCACCCTCGGGGCAGAGCCAGATTGGTCATTAGAGCGCCTGTTCAACTACCTCGAAGGCGGCGCTTTGGCGGAATTACAGGGTCAAGGTTGGGGCGGAGCTACGGCTCGGGGGCCGTTGATTGTCGGAAACTTAACCGTGGCCACCCATTTACTGGCCACGCCTCTTTTGCTGGATCTCCGGGGCGCAATTTTAGCCCTCGAAGACGTGACGGAGGCTCCCTACCGCATTGACCGAATGCTGACCCAATGGCGTCTTTCGGGGGTTCTTAACCAATTGGGCGGTTTGGCGCTGGGGCGCTTTAGCCGGTGCCAAGCGCCGGGGGGTTACCCCAGTTGGAACGTTGGGGAGGTTCTACGGGAACGGTTAGGAGATCTGGGTCTGTCCATTGTGGCGGATCTCCCCTTTGGCCACGACGGCCCTAACCCTTGCTTACCCCTCGGCGCCGAAGCAGAGTTAGACCCCGGCACTGGTACTTTGAGAATTTTAGAGTCCTAACCCAATCTCAATTCAAAAATTCGATATAGAGTCCGGCGCTGTTATTTTTCTGGGCCGGGGAATTTTGCTGTTGGAGGGTGACAGCGAGGCGCCAAGAGGGCGTTAAAGCGTAGCCCAAAGAAAGCGTGGTGACTCCCCCCTCTCGGTTGCTGGCGGGGGCGACGAACTGTTGACTGAGCCGTAGATCTGCGGCGCCGGTGGAGGAGAGGGAAACCCGTAGTTTCATGCCAAGGGAGAGTCCCTGCACGGTGTCTAGCTCGCTTTGCAGAAAACGATAGCCCACCAGGGGCGTGAAATTGACTTTATACCCCAGGGGTAAAAGATAGTATTGACCCTCAACGCCGCCGCTTTGTTGAGCGCCGAAGCTGGTTTGATAGTCGGCGCTGAGGCTCCAGGGTTGCCGGCGCTCTAGGAATAGGTCTTCGGCCCCAAGCCCCAGACCGCTACGGGCGCCGGGTTTGGGAAAATAGGTATAGCCCAGACGAACCAGGGGGCGAAAGCTAGGCTCTTCCTGAATATCGGTCAAGACATCGGGGATCTCCTCCACCCAGCGTTGCAGGAGGGGGCTGGAGTCCCACACCTCTGGGGGTAAATCCAGATCTGACTGCGCCAGTACGGGCTCGGCCCCTAGGCTCCCTAAGACTGCAATTAAATAAGTTAACCCTTGCCCTCCCTTCACCCCAACACCTCCGAGAGGTAATGAGCGGTGGATTCTACCAGGGGAATGGTTTGCTCGTAGCTCATGCGGGTGGGGCCGATGATATTGACGCTCCCCACGGGAATTTGCCCCTGGCGGTAGAGGGAGGAAATCAAGGTGCAAGCCTGCATGGGTTTCAGGGGATTTTCCGCGCCGATGCTGACCTTGGCGCCCGTCGTCGGCGCTGGGGAGACTTCAAAAATGAGGGGAAAGAGGGCGTTTTGTTCCTGCTCCAGGAGATGGAGCAACATTTGCACCTGTTCTAGTTGGGAAAATTCCGGTTGGCGAATCATTTCCGACACGCCTTGAATCACCAACGGCGCTGTCGAGGCGGGTTGCAAGCAGGCTTGTAACTGTTTCAACAAAGCGCTTAAAAAATCTGCGTAGGCCGCAAACTCTTGATCCAGTTCTTGCCAATCCAATTCTCCCAATCCCTGAAGAGTCTGACCCCGCAATTTGCGGTTGAGAAAATTGGAGAGGAGTTGTAGCTCTTCTTCCAGATGCTCCGGCTCAGAACCCAGGGGCGGCGCCGGGGGTAACTCCAAAGGCACAGAATGGGTCTGGTAGCCGTCCAAGACCAGCACCATCATCACCTGTCGAGCCGAAAGGGACACCAACTGGAGGTGGCGCAGTTGAATGGCGTCGGTTTGGGGCAAGGTAATCAGGGCGATATAGCCGCTAATGCTGGCCAGAATTTGGGCCGCGCGTTGGATTAGGGTTTCAATGCTCCAACTCTCCTGACGCAGACGGCGCCGGAGAGAGTGTTTCACGGTTAAGGACGGCTCCGGCACTCGGGCGAGAAGCTGATCCACATAATGCCGGTAGCCGCCGTCGGAAGGAATCCGCCCCGCGGAGACATGGGGCTGGTAGAGCAAGCCCACTTTTTCGAGATAACTGAGGGCGTTGCGGATGGTGGCGGAACTCACCGAAAAGTTATACTCTTCCGCTAGGGTTTTGGAGCCGACGGGTTCAGCAGTGGCGATATAACGCTGAATGGTGGCCTTGAGAATCCCTTGATGGCGCTCGTTGAGAATTAAATCGTTTTTCATAACCCTCGGGTTTTAGGGATTGGGAATTAGGGGTTAGGACGTTTAAACGGGGGGCTGTTTCTAAAATGGAGAAGCGCCGACGCTGGGTCGGGTTGTATAAAAGAATTTAAAGAGAATGAAAATTTTAGTTTTAGAGGATCTTTGGCAAATGTCAAGGAGCAATGGACAGTTGGGGAGGGTAAGATTCCCTCCGGTGCGTTTCAGATTTGTCAGTTAACCGGTTTGCCCTCATCCCCTGGCCCCTTCTCCCAGAGCAGGAGAAGGGGAGTTAAAGTCCCTCTCTCTCTTTGGGAGAGGGATTAGAGTGAGGGGCAAAGGTTTAACGCAGATAGACGGCTTGGAATTTTGCCAGGGGCGCCATTCTAGCTTTATTGAGGGTGAAAGAGTCGCCTTTAATACTAAAGGAATCCGCCATTTCTAAGGCTTTTAAAAACTCCGTTTCCAAGTTCAGCGCCGGACAGGCCATCTTGGTCGTCATCAGAGGAGAGAAGCGGAGGTACCCGGTTTTTTCCTCCAAAGTGTATTCTCCCTGGAAACGGTTACAACCGGCGAAGCCCTGAACCCGGTTATTTTGAGTTTGTAAGATCAAGTGAATTTCTCGTTTTTGCTCAGCGCCGGGAGAAATGGGACGGCCCCGCAGTTCCGTCAGTTTCCAGTAAGTGTTGGTTAAAGACGCGTCGGGCGTCGTATCGGCCACAGAGGCGATTTTCTGGAGACGGTAACCCTCGCCCTTGGGTTTACCCGGTGCGTTTAAGAGGATCAATTGGTTTTCCCCCACCTGAAAATAGCTAATTTCCCCCTGGTTCGGTTTAAGGGTAATCTCGCTCCCTGCCGGGTTCCAGACAAAAGTTCCGGCCTGATTGAAGACCTGACCGGGTTTGCCCAGATAGCGGATTTCCTGTTGGTAGGTGAGATTCTGACGCAGGGTCACAAACATCTCGATCCCTTCGCATTGAGCGGCGCCGCAGGGAATCACGCCCCGGTAAACCCCCGGCCAATCCAAGGCGTTGCGGCTATTGTGGGCGTTGTCCTGGGCCAGGAGTGCCGGCGCCGGACTGAAGGGCGGTAAGACTAGGGCGGCGCTCCAAAGGGCACCAGCCAGCAAGGGAAACAGGACTCTTTTCATAGGGTTCGAGGTCAAGGGAACGGCGGGGACGTGCTATAAATGTAAAGGTTTGTAACTTTTTTTCATCGAATCGGCCGCTTTTCCCCACTCTAACCTGTTAGAATGCCCTTTTAAATTCCTGTATCACTCTGTAGTAGTCTATTGCCCCGCCGAGGGGATTTTTTATAGAGACCCACAGGGAGACGGAATTTTTAGCCGACTGCCCCTTACGGAGAGCTTTTCCCCCCCATGACCGCAACGACCGACCGTACCGCCGCAGTGACGCCCCTGCAACTCAAAGACATTGTCAAGACGATCCCCAAGGATTGTTTTGAAAAAAATATGACCCGAGCCTGGTTATCGGTTCTGTTAACCTTAGCCGCCACGGTAGTCGGCTATTTGGGCATTATTTACCTTCCCTGGTACTGTTTGCCGCTGACTTGGATTTTTACCGGCACCGCTTTAACGGGCTGGTTCGTCATCGGCCACGATGCGGGGCACCGCTCCTTTGCCCGGCGCCGTTGGGTTAACGATTTGGTGGGACACATCGGCCTCATGCCCCTGATTTATCCCTTTCACCCTTGGCGCTTGCTTCATGACCATCACCACCTCCACACCAATAAGTTAGAAGTCGATAACGCCTGGGACGTCTGGACGCCGGAGGCCTACGAAGCCGCCCACCCCGTTGTAAAACTTTTTTACCAAGCTATCCGGGGACGTTTTTGGTGGATTGGCTCCATCTTTCACTGGGCGCTGTTGCATTTTAAACTCTCTAATTTTTCCGAGCGAGATCAAGGCAAGGTCAAGCTCTCCATCGCCGTGGTGGTTCTTTTCGGCGCCGTCGTCTTCCCGACTTTAATCCTGACCACGGGTATTTGGGGCTTTGTTAAGTTCTGGCTCATGCCCTGGCTGGTCTACCACTTCTGGATGAGCACATTTACCATCGTTCACCACACGATCCCCGAGATTAAATTCACTCCCGCCGACCAGTGGAGCGCCGGAGAAGCCCAGCTTAAAGGCACGGTGCATTGTGATTATCCCAAATGGGTGGAAATCCTTTGCCACGATATTAATGTTCACATTCCCCACCACCTTTCCGTCGCCATTCCCTCCTACAACCTCCGTCGGGCCCACGCCAGCATTGAGGAGAACTGGGGATCCGTCATTCACCAGCGCCGCTTTAATTGGAGCCTGATGAAAGACATCGGCGACCACTGCCACCTCTACGATCCCGAGACGGGGTATCGCACCTTTGCCTCTTTGCCAAAGGAAGCCTAGGGTTTGTCAAACCCCCTTGCCTAGGGGGTGACTGAGTCCCTCGGTTATGGCTCAATCTTTTCTCCTGCGGCTTTCCAGCCCGCCAAACTGGGGGGAAAGCCAAAGACCTGCTCGTAACCGAGGAGATGTAGGCTCATCACCCCCATAGCGGATCGATAACCGGAGGAACAGTACAGCACTACCGGTTAATCCTGGGGAATTTTATCCAGATTTATCCCGAGGGAGCGGAGGGGAATGTTAATCGCCCGAGGGATATGCCCCGCCCGGTATTCGGCGGATTCCCGCACATCCACTAAAACCGTTTGCCGGTTCTCCAACTGGCGCTTTAAGCCTTCAACGGTAGAGAGGGTGTAATAGCCCGAGGGAATAGAGGCCAGAAAACGGTCGATGCCCAATTAGTTAAGGTCTGTCTTCTCAAGATCCGATTCCCTGACCAGCCTAACCCTTATTCTCTGGATTTTAGCGGCTTGAGGGGGCGGAGTGCCTGGGCTAAATGCTCAAGAGTGCCCTGGGTCTGGATTTCCCGCTCTAAGGACTGACCGGCGGAAAGCAGTTGACTGAGGCCCCGGAGCAAGCGCCGGAGGTCGTCCCGGAGGGCGGGGTTGCCGGTTAATTGTTCAATGTCGGCGGAAATTTTTTCGAGGTTTTGTAAACTGGTGCGGGCGGAATCTAAGAGTTGCTGCAAAAGTAGAAGGGTTTCCGGCTGACTAAGTTGGGCGCTGACGCCGGTGAGGTTTTGGCTAATGTCCTTGGCGTTGGCCGTCAGGGTTTGCAGGTTAGCCAGCAGGGTTTGTATTTCTGCCTGGGTTTGGGGATTGTCGAGGTTGACCAACAGGCTCCGGAGGGGCGGATTCAGGGTTTTTAAGAGACCCTGGAGGTCGGCGCTGAGGGTTTGGACACTGTCGAGGGTGGTTCCTAGGCGCTTTTCATTGCCCTGAATCAGGGTTTCCACCTGCCGACCCAGACGACTGGCTAATACCAAGGTGGCGTCCAGGTCTTCAATTAGTCCTTCCCGCCGCAGTTCCCCTAGGGTCTGGGTCACTTCCGAACTGAGGGTAATGGCTTCGGAACTCAGGCTATCCACTTGACCCAGGGTTCGATCCAGGCGAGTCAGCGTTCGTTTCAGGTTACTGAGAACCTGGGTGTTTTTCACTTCTCCGAGGAGTTGGCGTCCGTCCCGACTTAAGGCGCTGACATCGTCGAGTAAATCAGGGGTTTGTTCCGTAATTTCTCCCAGCGCCTGAATCACCTGGGGATTATCCAGCAATTTAGTCAACCGGAGCGCCGAGCGTAGGAGCCGGTTGGTATCGATAATCTCGTCTCCCCGGAGAACGGCACCGTCGCAGAGGATAACCTGTTCTGGGCAAGGCTTTTCCCAGGGCGAAGCCTTTAAATTCGTCGGTAGCGCCGCCACGGTGGGCACAATATTGAGGGACATTTCCCCGATTAAACTAATGGGTAGGGCTTCAATCCGGGCTTGGCTGGGGATGGGGTCTCCGGTTTCCGTAATCTCGACTTCGATGGCCACTTCCGCCGGGCGGGGCATTAACCGGGTCACTTGCCCAATCCTGACCCCCCGGTAATTGACCCGCGTTCCCGTCACAATCCCCGTCGCATCTTTGAATAAAAAGGTGAGATGATAGCCCCGTCGGGTCAAGGGCAAATCCCGCAACCAGACCAACAGCGCCACCAAACCAAACAAACTCACTAAAAAGAGCAAACCCACGGCGCTCTGCCAAAGGAGGGGAGTGGTGGGAGGCGATTCGGGGGTTGGGTCGCTCATGGATTGACCTATTTGACCAAATTGTCGGCGCCGGAAACCACCTTAGCGGACTGAATTTTATCCCCCTGTTTAATGGTGTCCACCGTTTCCATACCCTTCGTCACATAGCCAAAAACAGCGTAGTCCCCGTCCAGAAAACCAATATCGTCGGAGAGACCAAAGTAAAACTGGGAAGAGGCGGAGTTGGGGCTTTGGGAACGGGCCATGGCCACGGCGCCGCGACGATGGGGCAGAGCCACCGGGGGAGCGGAGTAACCGGCCTGTTGTCCTAGGGGAGTCCCGTAAACCGGCGCTGTTTTTTGTTGAGAGTCCGCGTCCGTGAGTTTAATTTCCAGGGGAATATTGCGGGGTTTTTGGGTCTGGGGATCGACAAAGCCGCCGGTGCCGTCCCCTTTGGGATCGCCGCCCTGGGCCACAAAGGGTTGGGGGGATTTCACCACCCGATGAAAGACCAAGCCGTTGTAAACGCCCTGTTGCACTAAATCCACAAAATTGCCGCCGGTAATCGGCGCTTGGTCGCCGTCCACCTCAATCACCACCGGAGCGCCGTTAATCACCATTTCCACCACCGCTTTCCCCTTAAGACGGGGTTTATAGCTCTCAAAGGTTAATTCCTGGGCCGTTCCGGTTGTCGCCGTCGGCGCTGGGGAAGAGTCCACTTCTGGGTTAGTGCACCCCGTTAGGTTAAAGACCAGCAGGGCGAGGAATAGAGCCGTAAGGGAGGCGCGGGGGAAAAAAGACATTTTGGGAATAAATTGGAAAATTAATGACCGGGCTTCGGCTACGCTCAGCCCTCGATTTTTTAGTGCCGTAGTAACGCATCAAGGTTTAGTTTTACGGCTTTTAGCTCCCCCTCTTGGTAGGGGGCTGGGGGGCGGGTTCCCACTGCGAGAGACAAGTGCTAACCCACCCTGCCCCTTGGGGGCACCCCTCCTAAAGAGGGGAATTAAGCACCGACAGTCGGGCTTCACTTCGGCAAGCTCAGTGTGGCACGGCTACGCTCAGCCCTCGATACCTGATATCTGTCATCTGATATCTGTTAAAGTCCTTCCAGAGGAACTCCCAAAAAACGAGCCAACTGGGCGCCCTGATTTTCCAAATCCGCCAAGGAAATAGGTTGCCCGGCTCGGGTGAGGGGAATATCCCGGTGTTGCTTGACTTTCAGGTACAGCGCCCGTTTGGGGTTAAGACCTTCTCGGATCTCCGCCTTAATCGCCAGCACATCGGGGATGGCGTGGGTAAATTCTAGGCGACGATTTTTCCCCGGAAAACCCCAACGGAAGAGGGTGATCTTCCCCGTCTCTTGATTAAATTCGTTGTAGCCGCCCCCCACATCCCAGAGGTAGGTTAACACCTGATAAAGGCAGACCAAACAACCGGCCACGCCGTAGAAAGTCAGGGCCACGCCCTGGGGTACAAATTGTAGTTGGCTAGTATCGCTGACGATTAACAGGTTAGTTCCCAAATAACTCGACAGCCCCGCCAGTAAAAAACCCACGCCGCCGATGGCGGAGATGACTGCCCAAAATAAATTGCTAAACCGTCGGGCGCCGGTGATCTCCTGTCTGAGGACAGTAGCGTTAGGGTCGGCAACTCGATTACTCATACAAACCAGAAAGAAAAACCTTGGGTATTGTAACCCAGGGGCGGCGCCGCTTCAGCCTGAAACTATTGGCCAAACTCCAGCCGGGCCTGCTCCACCAAATCCGCTGTTATCGTCTCTAGCTCCGCCTCCCGGGCCAACTGCTCGATCCGTTGTCTGGCTTGGGGTCGGACAAAGTAGGGAATATTTTGCAGTTTCTCCTGGGCCTCCGGGGTCCAAGATAGGGAATCTTGCCAGGTCATGGGGCGCCCTCTTAACATCGTTAATCTTCCAAAGTAGCGCCCCTTAGCCCTCCTCCAGCGCCGAGCGAAAGACCAAAACCGTGGCGGAGGTGTGGGTCGCTAGAAAATGGGGCAGGTTGCC
The DNA here is from genome assembly GCA_046304295.1 of Cyanobacteriota bacterium. GTDB lineage: Bacteria > Cyanobacteriota > Cyanobacteriia > Cyanobacteriales > Microcystaceae > Synechocystis. The sequence continues at coordinate 8,785 of JBKCES010000279.1, forward strand.
CCGCAGTAGGGTTTGCAACAATCCCTCCCGACTAGCGCCGATTAAAATCGCGCCGCAATCGTAGGTCTGGGCCACGGAGACCAATTCTTCCCCCACGCTTCGACTCTCCTGACCGGGGAGGGAAACCAGACAGAGGGGCAGGGGAACCACGAGTTGGGAAATCTGTTGGGCCAAGTTCTCGGCGGCGCTTTTCAAGACCTCCGGGTCGGCGCCGCCCTTTTGGTTGGCGTCGTAAACCGTGGTCAGGAGAATTTCCGGGCACTCGCTTTGGGGATAGAGGGACAACAGGGCCGGTAAAAAATCTAGGGCCCGCTCCACGTTGGGACCCCCGGCGAAGGGAACCAGCCAGGGTTTAGCCATAGCCAGTCCCTGGGGATAGGCGCCGGCCGCTTCTCCCGCTTTCACCAGTAGGAGATCGCAGGGCGCCTGCTCAATCAAAGCGCCGACGGTACGGTTAAAGAGTTCCGTTTCGCTGGTTTTTCCAGACCAACCGAGAACCAGTAAGGGAATGCGCTGGTCGCGCACGGTTTCTAAAACGGCGTCCGCCACCCGGTGGCTCAGTTGGATCTGGGTCTGAATGGGAATCTCCAAACGACGGGCCAGGCGCTCAAAATGCTGGAGCAGACGACGGCTTTTCTGGGTCGGAACCCCATACTCGCTGGGTTGCCGGTGTTTGGGGACTTTATACACCTTGAGGCATTCCAGGTCGTAGGTATAGTGCTGGGCCAGCGCCGCGGCGATGGTAAACAGGGCGTCGGCGGTTTTAGGGTTGCCTAGGGGTAGAAGCAACCGTTGGTGCCCGGACTCCGGGGAACGGGTTTGATAGACCACATAACCGGGGTGGGGGCGGTGGCTCTGGTTCCCCAGTTGACTCACTTCCTCCCGGATAATGTCGGTGCGGGTGATAATCCCCACTAGGCGCTGGTTATCGATCACCGGCAGACGGGAGAGTTGGTAGCGGTTGAGGAGATAGAGCACGTCGCTGAGACGAGCGCCGGGAAAAACGGTGATGGGGTTGGGGGTCATCAACTCCCGTAGGGGCGTTTGGCGCTCCCGTTGGGCCGAGTTGGCCAGATCCGTTTGGGTAAAAATCCCCACCAGTTTTTCCCCCTCCAACACGGGAAAGCCCCGGTGATGGGACTGGGACATGAGGGGTAAAACCTGCTCTAGGGTCTGGTCGCTCCTAAGACTTTCCACCTGGGACTGCATCACCTGGGCGGCGCTGACCTGGGACAAAAAATCGCCCTGGGGCAGGTCTTGCTTGAGGTTAATGCCTTTGAACTCCAGTAAATGGTCGTAAAGTGAGCGAGGAAAAAGGGTTTCCGCCACTAGATAGGCCACGGCGCAACTGACCATTAAGGGCAAAATGACGTTAAACTTGCCCGTCAACTCAAAGACAATGACAATGGCCGTCACCGGCACCCGCACCACGCTGGTAAAAAAGGCCCCCATCCCCGCCAGGGCAAAGGTAATCGGAGTCGGGTCGGCAAAAAACGCCCCTTCCACATTCCCCACCAAATAACCCAGCGCCCCCCCCATGACTAAGGCCGGCGCGAAGAGACCCCCCGGCGCGTCGGTGCTATAGGCCACCATCGCCAGCAGAAAATGGGCGCTTAACATTAACAGGGTCGAGCGCCAGCCCAAATCCCCCGTGAGCACCACCTCCCGCAGACCGGCGTTATCCCGAAAAAAGGGGGGCAGAAGGGCGATGGCGGCGCCGCAAATCAGACCCGCCGCGCCGATTCGTATTGTTAAGGACAAATCCCAGCGCCTCTGCCAGGTCTGCAAGGTCAAAATCCCCCGATTGAGGAGCGTCCCCAAAATTCCCGCTAGGACGCCCAACAGGACATAAAAGGGAATTTCCGCTAGGGAAAAGGTGACCTCTAGGCTTTCACTCAGGTGATGGCTCAGATTTAAATCAGGAGATTGTAAAACCAAAGAAGTTACGGCGCCGACAAAGGAGGCCACAATGGCGGTTTCGAGGGTCAAGCCCGAGACGTCCCGCATCAACTCCTCCACCA
>JBKCES010000280.1:0-5552 GCA_046304295.1 Cyanobacteriota bacterium
GAAGTAAAAATGACCCAACTGCTTACCGTTAAAGGTGCGTTTCGTCAACTGCCACCCCGGCTCCAGTTGGATCTGCATAAAGCCCTGGGCCATGCCCTGGGTGCGGCCAATCAATAATTCCGGCGCTTGACGGGCCCGGGCGGTGGCCACCAGCGCCAGTTCGTTGCCCCTAGGCACGACCCGCAGAAGGTAGTCAAGACCATAATCCTGACCGTCGATGCGAACCGAGTAACCGTTGCTGTCCGTGGCCCGACTACAAATACCCGTAAAGTCAAAATTGAGGAGGAGGGGATCCACTAAGACCGGAGCGGCGCCGCTGGTCTGCCAGCATTGGCGCTTGTTGGGAATTTGCTGGAGAACTAACAGATCGTATTTGGTAGTCTCGACTCCGTAGGGGCGGGCGACGGCGATGACTTCAACCGGATTAATGGCCGTTTCCGTGAAGGGGCTTCCCTGGGCGCCGGCGGGGGCGACCATCGCCACCCCGAGGGAACTCAGGGCTAACCAGGGGCAAAAAAAACGCGTAAAGCTCCGATACATATAAGACAAACCAGTCAAAACTAGTGCATACAGACCGACAATTGCCCCTAGGGAGTCGGGGCGGGAGTTGCTCTGAAGCTTCTAGGACGCTCGGCGCCGAGCCAAGTTCCCCAAAGACGGGAGAGTTTATCTAAAAGGATGGATTAGCAAATCCCCCAAAATCGAGGCGTCCCGAGCGCCGAAGGCGGCGGTTCTCGGCGCTTCGCCAGCTAGGGTTGCATAATTTAACGCTTTTTTCGTTAATATTCTGAGGCTAGATTCAGGAAACTAACCCCATGATGATTTTTCCCGGCTCCACGGTGCGCGTGATCAACGCCGACGACACCTACTATCGATTTGAAGGGCTAGCCCAACGGGTCAGCGACGGTAAAGTGGCGGTGCTGTTTGAAAACGGCAACTGGGATAAGCTCGTCACCTTTAACCTAAACGAATTGGAAGTCATTACCCCTCTGCTGAAAAAATAGTCCCCAACCATGACCCACTGTCGGGTTTTTGTCTACGGCACCCTCAAACCGGGGGAGAGTAACTACGGCGCTTACTGCGAGGGCAAGGTTCTGGTTGAGGAAAAAGCCTACTGTTGGGGACGGCTTTACGGGCTGAATCTGGGTTATCCCGGTTTAACCCAAGGAACCGAGCGGGTTTGGGGCTATCTGTTAACCTTTAGAGATCCCCGCAGTCTGGAGGATTTAGACGTCCTAGAGGACTACCAACCGGGCCGAGCGCCGTCGGAGAACGAGTACCAGCGCCGGTTAACGCCCATTTATGGCCCCAACCATCAACCCCTCGGCGTCGCCTGGGTTTACATCATGACTCCGGCAACGATCCAGCTCCACCAGGGGCGCCACTTGCCCGCCGGGGAATGGTCAGGGTTTCCTAATCCAGGGCACCGTTGACCCCGGCGATCCCTGATAAAATGACCCCTTGATCTGTCCTTCCTCCTATTCTTTTTAAAGGTTGAACCCCCTATGGTCCGCGCCAATAAAGTCGTTTTAGCCTACTCCGGTGGAGTAGATACTTCTGTTTGTATTCCTTACCTGATGCACGAGTGGGGCGTTAAAGAAGTCATTACTCTGGCGGCGGATTTAGGGCAGGGGGACGAGTTAGCGCCCATCCAAGCCAAGGCGCTCCGGTGCGGCGCGGTGGAATCCTTGGTCATCGACGGGCAAGCGGAATTTGTGCGGGACTACGCCTTTCGGGCCATCCAAGCCAACGCTCTCTACGAAAATCGCTATCCCCTCTCCACGGCGCTGGCCCGGCCCCTGATTGCTAAAATGCTGGTGGAAGCGGCAGAAAAATACGGCGCCGACGCCGTGGCCCACGGGTGCACTGGCAAGGGCAATGACCAGGTGCGCTTTGACATTTCCATCATGGCCCTAAACCCAGATTTGAAAGTTCTGGCGCCGGCCCGGGAGTGGAAAATGAGCCGGGAAGAAACCATCGCCTACGGAGAAAAGTTCGGGGTGGAGTCGCCGGTGAAAAAGTCCTCTCCCTATAGCATTGACCGCAATATCTTGGGACGGAGCGTCGAAGCGGGGCCCCTGGAAGATCCCATGGTGGAAGCGCCGGAGGAGGTCTATCTCTTGACCCAAGCTATTGCCAATACCCCCGACGAGCCGGAGTATGTGGATATTTACTTTGAACAAGGGATTCCCACGGGGCTGAACGGCCAAACCCTAGAGGGGGTGGAGTTAATCGAACGCCTCAACGCCATCGCCGGCAGTCACGGGGTGGGCCGCATTGATATGATCGAGAACCGGGTGGTGGGGATTAAATCTCGGGAAATCTACGAAGCGCCGGCGCTGTTGGCGCTGATCGACGCCCACCGGGATTTGGAAAGCCTGACCCTGACGGCGGACGTGACCCACTACAAAAACACCGTTGAGGAAATCTATAGCCAACTGATCTATCGCGGTCTCTGGTACAGTCCCCTCAAGGAATCCCTCGACGCCTTTATCCTCAAAACCCAGGAGCGGGTGACGGGGATGGTGCGGATGAAGTTCTTTAAAGGTACGGCAAAACCCGTGGGGCGCCAGTCCGACTATTCCATCTACGATCCCGACCTGGCTACCTACGGCATGGAAGACCAGTTCGACCACAAAGCCGCCGAGGGCTTTATTTACATCTGGGGCTTACCCACCAAGGTTTGGGCCCAAAAATTACGGGGTTAATTGGCGGAGCTTTTCTCCCTTGACGATGATCCTCCCGAAACAAACCTTACTCTGGATTGGGTTGGCGCTGATCCTAGGCGGCGGCGCCGCAGTGGTGGAACTGCGGCGGAGCGATAATCCTGAAGCCGTCGGTGACGCCGTCCGCGACCCCTATTTCGACTTTGCTCCGGCGCAAGTCCAGAGCGTCACCCTTTGGCAAGGGGAGCGGGAACTGAGAATCTATCGCCTAGCGGACGTCAAGGAGCAAAAGTCGCCCTGGCGGAGCGATCTCCCCCGGCCCAATACCCCCGTCAGCCAACCGGCGCTGGAGTTTTTGCTGAACGTTCTGCTAGAAAGCGCCGGCGAACGGGACTTTACCGTCCCCCGAGAGCGCCTAGGGGAATACGGCCTAGCGCCGCCCCAGGGGGGAATCAGCCTGCGGTTAGTCAACGGCAAAACCCACCGCTTACTTTTAGGGAACCCAGATTTTAAGGGGGATTCCCTCTACGCCCTGACGGATCCGCCTGATTCCCTACCAGAGCAAATCACCATTCGCCTTGCGCCCAGAAGTCTAGAAGAACTGATTCGGCGCTCGCCCCAGGATTGGCAAACGCCCCCGGAACCGGCGCCTAGCCCTTAGTCCCAATGCAAGAAAATAGTCTTCATACAAAATATTCCTGATGCTTCCCGGCGCGTCATGGCGGTCGAAGGAAGGGGCGGGGGTCAAAACCTGAGAGAAAAAAGAGAGGGAAACCGGTCAGGGAAGTTAACGCTCAGCAAAATCTTAAAAATTCGTTATCAAGTCCTGGGCTAAGATGAAAACAATCGGGGATCGCCGATCTCTGAGGAATCCGACCTTGCCCTCCCGACCCTAAAATAGCAGTCTTCCTATACTTTAAAGAGACTTTGACCTGGGCACTTTTTTGGGGGAAAGCGGCGCTCGGATGGAACCGATGCTGACGACTGTCGAACCTGTTATCCCCCCAACGTCATGAACTCCGACCCTTTTTCCCCGCCTCTGCCGGCGCCCTGCATTATCGACCGGGGTCTGCTTGTGCAGAAAGAAGATATGAAACGCGTCCTCAATAGCCTCAGTCGGGTGCGCTATCGCTATACCCTAGAGGATCTGCATTACAGCGAAGGGGAGGGGTGGATCTTAGCGGTGTTCGCCGATCCCGCTCAGGCCACCATTGTGGTCAACCAATCCCTTTACATTAACGTTCAAAGTTTTGACTACCTCAAGCTGACGCAAATCGGCCAGCAATCGGTGTTGACCCTCGTGCAGGATAACCGGCAACTGGAACTAACGCCCCTGGCCGTCCCGGCGCCGCCCCCACCCAGCGGCACTCTAGACGCCTCGGCGCTGGAAGCTGTCCTCACCCAGGTGCTCTCCGCCCATTGGGATGTACAATTAGACGACGATTTTTTCTAGTTTCATCAGGATTCTCACCGGTATTATGGCCAACGGCGACCTCAGCGACTTAAAACGGGAACTTGCGCAACTGGATCAGCGCCTGGGCAAAGCCCAGGACTATCTTTGACCCTCCCGCTCGCCTCGCCCAAATCCAAGACCTCGAACAAATTTCCGCCCAGTCGGATTTTTGGGACCAACCGGAGCAAGCGCAACAGACCCTCCAGCGCCTGAGCGAATTAAAGGCGCCGTTGACTCAATTAGAGGACTGGCGTCAACAGTGGGAGGATGGTCAAGCCCTGCTGGAATTGCTGGCGGAGGAGGAAGATCCGGCGCTCTGGCAGGAAGCCCAGACGATTATTCAGTCCCTAACCCAAGCTTTAGAGCGGTGGGAATTGCAACAATTGCTCTCCGGCCCCTACGACCGGGGCGGCGCTATTTTGACCCTCAACGCCGGCGCCGGGGGAACGGACGCCCAAGATTGGGGGGAAATGCTTCTGCGGATGTATAGCCGCTGGGCGGAAAAACAGGGTTATAAAGTGCAAATCGACGAAATCTCCGAGGGAGAGGAAGCAGGCATAAAATCCGCCACCCTGGAAATTACCGGCCCCTACGCCTATGGCTACCTCCGGGGAGAAAAGGGAACCCATCGTCTAGTTCGCATTTCCCCCTTCAACGCCAACGACAAGCGCCAAACCAGTTTCGCGGGGGTGGAGGTGATGCCTCTGCTGGAGGAAGACGCCCTCAAGGTGGAGATTCCCGAGAAAGACTTAGAGATTAGCACCTCCCGTTCCGGCGGTAAGGGGGGACAAAACGTCAATAAAGTGGAAACCGCGGTTCGGATTACCCATTTACCCACCGGTATTTCCGTCCGTTGTACCCAGGAGCGCTCCCAGTTACAAAATAAGGAAAAGGCGCTGGCGATTCTGAAAGCCAAACTCTTGATTATCGCTCAGGAGCAGAGGGCCAAGGAGATCGCCGAAATTCGAGGGGATATGGTGGAGGCGGCCTGGGGCAACCAAATCCGCAACTATGTTTTCCATCCCTACCAGTTGGTGAAGGATTTAAGAACTAGCGTGGAAACTGCGGATGTGGCCGGGGTGATGGATGGCGACCTCAATCCCTTCATTGAGGCTTATTTACGGGCGAATCTTTAGGTTCAGTTATCAGTTATCGGGTGCTATAGAATTCCTAAGTGAATTACGAACAGACTTAGGTTAACTCCCCCCTTTCCAAGGCTACGGTGTACACAGAATCTTGGCTAAAGACCTAAATTTTGGATTTGATCCCCCTAAATCCCCCTTAACAAGGGGGACTTTGAAGCCGGTTCCCCCCTTTTTAAGGGGGGTTAGGGGGGATCTGGACACTTGTGTATACACGGTAGCTTTCCAATGGGGGTTGGGGGGATAATCCTTTGATTGTGTTCACATTGAAAACTGTAGTTTAACTCACCC
>JBKCES010000281.1:0-3827 GCA_046304295.1 Cyanobacteriota bacterium
AAAATTCTAATTCCCAGCTCAAAACCCCCATTTTCCTAGATTGAGCCGTGTTGCATCTTTTGGAAAAATTCCCCGAAAACCATACCCAGCAAGGGTTTGACTCTTTTAGTACGCAGTTGATCACCCCCTTGAACGGTTACAGTTCCCGCTCATCGTCCTGTCAAGCGTTCAACCCTATCTCATATTCTGAAACAAGCTCGTCTGAGTGTCGATGATTTTCTAAAACTGTTATAAGGTTAATCGACCCCGGTAGTTTTGACAAAGATTTATTATGGCCTTATGGCGGCGCCGGACAATCGGCGCTATCCTCTATGAAACGGTGCCGGTCGACGCTTTTGGGACTATTCCGGCGCTGATAGTTTGGGGAAAGATTTATTATGGCCTTATGACGGCTATGGCCTTATGACGGCGCTGGACAATCGGCGCTATCCTCTATAAAACGGCGCTGGTCGGCGCTTTTGGGACTATTCCGGCAGGGAATGAGGGCTTTATTAAACTGCAATTTGAAAAGGATTCGACTGATTGCAAGGTCTCTAAGAACTCGGCTATAATTTATTGCAAACCCCTTGAAATAAATGAGTTGCGCAATCACCTTATGCAAATCACTGTTAATCTTGACGATTCCCTTCTCAACGCGGCTTTTCAACTCACCCATCTGTCCACTCAGGAAGAACTGGTTAACTTGGCTCTACAAGAACTAGTGCAATCGCACCGCAAAAAAAACCTCCTCGACCTCGCAGGGCAAATTCAATTTGCCGAGGATTTCGACCATAAAGACCTGCGCGAGACTCGTCATGCTACTGATTGACACCTCGGTTTGGATCAGCGTCTTCCGGGATCGCATAGGTCAAGTCCGTCAAAAACTGGAAACACTGATTAACGAACGTGACGTTTTCTTGACACGGTTCACTCAGCTTGAGCTACTTCAGGGAAGCTTGAACGAAAAAGAGTGGACACTCCTTTCCACCTATCTTGAAACTCAGGACTACGTTGAACTGACGAATGATTCCTGGCTAGCAGCAGCCCGGATTTTCTATGATTTACGTCGTCAAGGACTGACAGTTCGGAGTCCGATTGATTGCTGTATTGCGCAAGCTGCTTTGGAGAATGATTTGCGGTTGGTTCATAACGATCGTGATTTTGAAACCAGGGTAAGCGCAAGAAAAAGAAGCTGATAATATGCTAGGGAATCACCCAAGTCAATATACCTCCAAAGATTCCCATGGCTAAAGGTTTTGATTGTACACTGGACTCAGCCAAACCGAAAACTCGGCAACCCCTACCCCAGCAATTCCAATTTTAAACGGTATCTCAGGATACAGAAAAATGAGACAGGGCACAAAGTAATTCAAGAGAATTATTTTTGCCTCTAAAAGCTTACCCCGAGTCGGTCTTCCCATTGGCTTTTAGCCTACATTCCGCAGGTTGCCGCTATTGATAGCGTAATTCACTTAAACTACGCTTGTGGCAGCGTGTTGGTGCAGATTTACGCCCTGCCCGTGGAGCATCTTTTTGTTCTGCTACGCTCCATATAGCGTGTGCGGAAGGTGGAATGAAATAAATACATCGGGGCTGTGATGAACGCCATACAATTTAGGATAATTGCTTTTATAGCAGGCCTAAATGGGTGGTGAACGCAATCAAGTGATGATCCCCCCCAACCCCCCTTGAAAAGGGGGGAGCTAATCCGAGCCTGTTCATGATTCACTTAGGCCCGCTATACTATCTGACCGGCGCTAATTTTTTCCAGTTCATGGCTCGAAATTAGTTAGTCTATCAGTTCTAGTATCCCGATTTCATCAACGATGCCTGCCACAATACCCAGATGGTCGATATCTTGAGCCTCTATTTTTGGGCACTCTGAAAGGGTTTTGCTCAGTTCATTTGCCCTTCTTGCGATAAGATTTGTCTATTTTATAGCGGTATTCAGACGTGTGAGAACACTGAAACCCTTACTTAGTAAGGGTTTCAGCCGTCTTATTTGTCCCTCACCAGCGCAGACACCGCTATATAGCGGTCACATCTAGGTTGTAAATTGTCCCTCTGCTCAAAGCCTTTACCCGTAAGGGTTCGGGGATTTAAAATTTTACAACTCACTTGTGACTGCTATATCTGGTTTTTAGCCTCTCCCCCACATCATAGAGTAGAACCTATAAATTGTTTTGGGCTTCTGCCAACCCGCCGAATGCGGGGGCCGGCATTCAACCGATTCAGTTCAAATAATCCTCAAGTTTTTTTATCCTTGATAGCCAGGACCCTCCTTCGGGGCCTCCTCCCGTAGATTATTCAACGCTAAACCAAAGAGGTCGTCCACTCCGTTAATCACTGCGCCAAGAAGGGGTGTCTCTCGGCGCTTGAGACGGGCGAGGGTCTGGGTCAAAAGCGGCGCCGAGGTTTGTCCCGGCCGGGTTATCAGTATAAGTCCGTCGCTCCAGGGTTCCAAATAAAAAACAGCGCGTCCTTGATTTAAGGGCGGAGCGTCGATGATGACTAAATCAAAGTGTCCCCGCACCGCAACGAGGAAACGTTGCATTCCTGGAGACAGGAGTATCCGTTCTCCGTGAGGGCTGGAGCCAAGACTGGGAAGAATCGAGAGATTAGCCACCTCCGGCGCCAACAGAATGGACTCCTCCAGATTGGTCTCGCTTAATCCCAAAGACGCGCCTTTCGGCGGCCATAGACCTAACGCACCGGATTGGGAGGGGCGGCGCGAATCCGCTTCCACTAAGAGGGTGCGTTGATTCGCCTGGGCCGAGGCGATGGCCAAGTTATAAGCCGTAGTGGTCTTGCCCTCTTTAACGCCGACGCTGGTCACCAGAACAACCCGCGGAATCCGGGGACTGTGACCCCCAAGACGACGCCGTAGATGTTCATAAAAAGCCACATAGACGGGGTCGGGTTGGTCGCTCAACAGCGCAAGCCCCCGACTGGAAGCTCGACGAGGCAAGGCCGGTAGGTAGGCCAAGAGAGGAACGCCCTCCCGCTCTAGGAGTTGTCGGAGCGCCGCGGGAGTCAAGCCCCGATCCGCCAACAGCGTCAAGACTATTAAAGCGGTCAAGGCCCCCAGGAGACTGCCCCCCAGACCGCCGAGGCTAATCAGGAAGGAACGGGGAATGGTTCTAGAAGCCGGAGGACTGGGTTTCGGCGCCGCGGGGAGAACGATAGACAATAGGTCTTGGACTTCTAGGGATTGGGATTGGGCCAGGGCGGTGAGCAAATTTTGATAAACCAGGCGCTGAAAATCTACCCCCTGGGTTAGACGCAGACGGGTCAACTCCCGCTCCGGCAATGCCCCTTGGCGTTGACGTAAACTCTGTTCCCGCCGCGCCTCGGCCCGCAGTTGGGCCTGTAAACTCCGTTGGCGAGAGGCTAAGCCTGGGCTGAACCGTTGCCGCCCCAGCGCCTGAATTTGGGACCAGAGGCGCTGTTGGTTGGCTTGGCTTTGGTTAATCTGCTGGGAAAGACGGTTTTGGTCGGCGCTGAGGGAATCGTTGCCGGGTTGGGCTAAAAAATCCTGCAAACGGCGCTCAGCGGTCTGGAGATCCTTTTGCACCTGCTCCAACCGTTGAGAAAGGGCCACGACCTGTTGAGGGCGCCGAGAAGCCTGAAGGCGCTGGTTCTGCTCGACAACGTTAGTCATCAAGCCTTCTAAAATTTGCTGGGCTCGTTGGGGAGATTGGGGGTTAGCGAGTTGGAGCGTCACCAATTGATTGGCGCTTCTTCCTCCCAGGGGGGCGGATTGGGGCGGCAAAGTCAGGGTGAGGGAGCCGTCCTCAAGACTATCTTGCTCCTGAGCAGAAAGATTGAGGGCGCGGGCGGTTTCAGTA
>JBKCES010000282.1:0-23099 GCA_046304295.1 Cyanobacteriota bacterium
TATAGCATTTACAGATGAGCCGTGAAGACCTTGGTCTACTCAAAGCTAGTCGGAGAGGGTTTATAGCGGTACTGAGACTTATGAGAACGCTAAAGTCGTTACTGGACAAGGGTTTTAGCTATCTTATTTGTCCCTCACTCGCGCAGATACCGCTATAGCTCTCCATGAATTCACAACTCCGATGTAAATGCTATATTCGGGAAGCTGATGCCCTGTTTATCGCAGGAGGAGATCAAAATCAATATCAAAAATATTGGGAAGGAACCAAGACAGAGGAGGCGCTTAATTATTTAATTAATGACAAGAAAATTCCGATAGCTGGAACGAGTGCTGGGATGGCTATTCTAGGAGACTATTATTATGCTCCTGATCATAAAGGAATCCTCAGTTCCGAAATTCTCGACGATCCTTTCCACTACAACAGTCAGACCATTCATCGCAGTGACTTTCTTCAAGTCCCCTTCCTCAAACGGGTGATTACTGACACTCATTTAGATCGGATGAATCCGGCTAATCCTGAAACTAGATATGGGAGATTACTTGGCTTACTAGCCAAGGTTGTTTATGAGGACAATAATCGGCTCCACAATTATGCTATTGGCTTAGAGGAAGGAGCTTTTGTGGCGATTGATGAGAAGGGCATTGCTAAGGTTTTTGGCAATGGAACGAATGTCGGACAGGATGCTTACTTTTTACAGACCAATGGAGCTGCCCCCGAGCAAATTGACCCCGGCTGGCCACTGATTTGGCATAACCAAGGAAAAGCTGTCAAAGCTTACCAAATTTCTGGAAATCGAGAAGGGAGCGGTTATTTTGATTTGAATAATTGGTCTAACGCTAGGGGCGGACAATGGGAATATTGGTACACAGTAGGTGGCAAGTCAGGATTGAGAAAAGAACCGGGTAGTGATTTAGATACGCCAGTATCCGTGGCTTGAGCTGTAGGGTGCGTTCTCTAAAACGCCTTTATGGCGACGGTGTCGCAGATATAGCAGGCCTAAACGGGTGGTGAACACAATCAAAGTATGATCCCCCCACCCCCCTTGGAAAGGGGGCGTGAACCAAACCCCGCTCATGATTATCCTAGGACCTCTATGCCATAAAGAAAAACTTTCCGCTTATAGCGGCTTGCAGATTGGTGAGATACGGGCTTCGGCTATGCTCAGCCCTCGCGCCCTGAGCGTAGCCGAAGGGCTGTCCCTCATTCGCAAGAATACCGCTATATTCTACCTTAAGTGCCGAAGAGAATGCCTTAAATGCCCTCCTGTAAGTAATACCCTTAGTAAACTTCATCGTGTGTTCCAATAGATTCCAAAAGAATGGCTATGGCTTGCTGATTTTCATGATCAACAAATTTAAAGATAATTCTCAGATCATACCCTGCACTACAAGCATAGGATTCTTTTAGTTCTCCTTTTAATTTATGGGTTCTTAATCTAGATTGAAAAGGATCTATTTGCAATAACTCCAAATGTTTTGAATATTTTGAACTAAAGAGGGCTGTTTTTTGATAATTTTACGAGCATTTCTGATAAACACATTGGAGCGCAATAGCACAAAACTCATGCAAGAATCTCTTCCATTAGTTGTTGAGGGGTTCTGGGTTGGCATTGACCTTGAATGTATTCCTGTTGAGCTTCGTCAATGTCTTTAATTAATTCGGCTCTTTTTTGGTCTCGCAGGCGATTTTTCAAAATGTGAATAAGTTGTTCTTGCTCTTTTAGGGGAAGTTGTTCGGTTGCGTCTAGTATCTCTGCAAAGGTGGCTTGAGTCATGATTTTAGTGGGTTATCGTGGTCTTTTGAGCTAATTGTAGCAGGAATGGTAGGATATGTTAGTGTGATGTATTATTTTTAGTGCAATCGTTATCACTGTAGTTTGTATTACCTAGTGTAACTCCTAATGCTCCACCAATAGATTTTTGGGAACGCACCATGCTCATTCATTGAAACAATGAGTCTAAGTGCCATGCCAACGGCGCCGCCTAGCAGTACGGCTCTTGTATCGGCTGAGTTGAAGACTATTACCGAAGATTCCGACGATGCGGCGCTATTGTTATCCGGCATAGTAGGTGGGCTTTTAAGAAGAGAGACACCGGTTAAGGGTTAGGCGCTTCAGTAGAATCCTCGATTCCCATAAACTCTTCATCCAGCAACTGCTCCATTGTAAACGGACAAAGTGACGGATACTCCGCTTCCGCGGGGATTTTAACCCCAAATTTTGCTAAGCGCCCTTCCTGGATCGCCAATCTACGAGCATCGGTGTAGGCCGCTGGGATCGATTGATTTAGATGACTTTTGAGAGAAGGCATATCCTGCAAACTGTCCCAGAGGCGCTGGCGATGCTCAACCACTGAATCGTACCAACTTCCCTTCATTTGTTCCGGTACATTCTTTTGTATCCTTAGCTTGAGTAAATGGGCCATCAAAATTTTTAGATTACTTGTCAAAGCGCGCCGTTCAGACCGTCCCAAGTCAGCTAACTCCTCAATTAAATGTTGAGCGTCTAATTGCTCAAACTGTCCAGTTGCTAAGTGGTGGATGGTTTGTTCAAGCCAGCCGTTAAAATCTTGCTCATAAAGCGCCGCTAGGGGATTTTGACTCATGTTGAAGACCCTTTTTTAGTGATGCCAAACCTAGACAGAAACAGGTCTAGACTTTCTTCTCTCTAACCATTGCGCTAAAGACTTGGCGCTTTCCGTTGATTGTCTTCCCAACAATAGCCCCTCCACGCCGATATCTTCATCTAAATCCGGCCAATGAATCCCAAAGCCGGCGCCGCTAATCTGGAAATTTCGGCGCTCTTCCTCAGTTCCATAGCAGAGACGGGGATACCAGATCAACGGGACTGACAGCACGCGCCCATCCTCTAAATTAAGCGTCAACTGTTCATCCTTTACACAAACTTCTAAAATTCTAGGAATTGGTATTTCCACAGAAATTGTTCCACTCATGTCTTAAAATCTCCAAGTTATTGTAGCAAACTACCCCCTAAACTGACATCAAGCTCTTCTCCTCGCTCTGGCGAGCGCCGTGGTTTCAATGTCGATACTCCAGCACCGACGGAGCTGCAAACGGCGTTCTCAAAAGCCTACCGCCGATTCCCACGCTTAAATATAACGCTGGTATTCAGGAAGTCAATTGGCCACAGCCCTTACTGAATAACGTTTTTTCCTTGACCACCCAAGCCGCAACTGTATAACATAATACAGATTTCCGCACGATCCCCGGAGAGCCAATATTACCGAAGATTCCGACGATGCGGCGCTATTGTTATCCGGCGCTTTTTTGTCAACCATAGTAAACCCACAAGAGCCAAAAAATGCGTACAACCGTTGACGATCAGAAGTTAGAACGCCTGATGCAAATCCCAGGGAAAGAAGCTCAGAGTGCCGAGCGAACAAAAACTGCGTCACTAGGCTATACGTCCCCCCTCTTGCTTGCGTCGGATAACTGATAGTTGTTGACTGATAACTGATTCAGCGCCGCCTGATATTGTAAATCCTCCGAAGAACCCATTTCCGCAAAGGTGAGGCCGGTTTGGGGCACCGCCAGATCCGGCTGGATGCCCTGCTTATGAATATCCCGATGGCTGGGGGTTTCGTACTTGGCCACGGTGACGGCTAAACCGGCGCCATCCTGGAGTTCAAACAAGGATTGGATGAGTCCTTTGCCAAAGGTTTTTTCCCCAATTAAGAGCGCCCGGCCGTTGTCCTGAAGTGCCCCGGCCAGAATTTCGCTGGCGCTGGCGGTGCCGGGATTAACTAAAACCGCTAAGGGCGCGTCGGTGAGCGCCGAATCGAGAGCGGTAAAACTTTCCTGAATCCCCTGGCGGTTCACCGTGTAAACAATAGTCCCCTCCGGGAGCCAAAGCCGGGCGATATCCACCCCCGCTTGGAGCAAGCCGCCGGGATTGTTGCGGAGGTCGAGGACAAAGGCCTGAGCGCCTTCCCGGCTCAGTTGGCGAATCGCTTTGGCCATTTCCTGGGGGGCGTTGGCACTGAATTGCGTGAGGCGAATATAGCCCACAGGGGTTTGAGTTGAGCTTTTATCCAACCGGGCGAGAACCGGACTGAGGGCGATACGATTCCGGGTTAACACTAATGTCTGGGGGCTTTGGGCCTCTCCCGGCGGCAGGACAGTGAGAGAAACCTGGGTGCCCTGGGGCCCCCGCATTCGGGCCGCCGCCTCGTCTAAGCTCAGATTTTCGGTCTCGGCGCCGTCGATTTCGAGAATACGGCTACGGGGGAGAATCCCTGCCGCTTCCGCTGGAGACCCCGCCAGGGGGGCGATGACTTCCAAATTGCCGGTATCCGGGTTGAGGTTAATTTGCAGACCTACCCCCGACAGTTCCCCGGAGGTGCTGACTTGCAAACTTCGATATTGCTCGGGCCGCAGGAGCCGGGTAAAGGGTTCGTCCAGGGTCGCCAGCATTTCCTCGATGGCTTGGTAGGCTTCTTCCTCGCTTCGCAGGGAGCGCCGGAGATATTTTTGCCGGAGGTTCCACCAGTTTTGATGGTTGAAGGTTTCGTCCAGGTAGGACTGGTTAACCAGCCGCCAGGATTGAAGCACTAATTTCTGTTCATCACTAAAGGCTAGGGCCGTCGGCGGAGCTCCCCAGCTACCGAGCCACAGTAGCAGACCGAGGAACAGCGAGACCCAAACTTTAGGATAGGGCATAGACAAAGACCACTGCGAAGGAATGTTTCAATAAGGTTGGGCAATGAACCCGCTAACCCCTCCGTCGGAGAGGAAACGGGGAAGCCCCTAGATTGCTCTGATTTTACCCCCAATTCTCGGAACTCGGTTCCCCTAAATATCCCCTATTGACTGAACCTAACGTTCTAAGCTCGTCCAGAGCTAGCTATCGGCGCCCTTAAAATAGAACAGATAAACGCAATGCTGGGCGGAAACCAGATTGGCGCCGATCGACCTTCCTTTAAAGATCCTCTTTTGTATTGTGTTTTACGAAATCACAAATCATACTCTAAAGAGCCAAAATTAAGAGAACCAGAAGGGGCCGGGGAGAAAACCGCGACCATAGCATTAGTGGTCGGCTCGATCCAACGGACGAGAAAATTGGGTTGGACGCCTAAAAATAAAATAATGGCGCTTAACACTAGGGCGGGCCAGAGTTCCGAAGGCAGAACCCGGGGATAATAGGCCCGTTGGTTGTCCAATTTGCCAAAGCAGGTGCGGTTTAACAAAATGACGAAATAGACCGCCGTTAAACCCGAGGCTAAAATGCAGAGAAGGGTGGGAATGGGCAAGGGCGAAAAACTGCCTTGGAAAACGATAAATTCCGCCGCAAAGCCCACCAGTCCGGGAATGCCGGCGCTGGCCATGCCCGCGGCGATTAACAAGGCGCTGGTCAGAGGCAAGCCCCGTACAGGATTCATTAGCCCGTTTAACACATTTAAATCCCGGGTGCCAGCCTTGCGCTCCACAATACCGACGAGATGGAAAAGCAGGGACAAAATTAAACCGTGACTGAGCATTTGGGCTACGGCGCCGAGGACGCTGAGGGGCGTTCCCGCCGCGGCCGCCACGAGAATATAGCCCATGTGACCGATGGAACTGTAGGCCACCATCCGTTTAATATCTTTTTGGGCAATGGCCGCCAAAGCGCCGTAAAGCACGGAAACTGTGCCGATAATGGCTAGCAGTGGCGCAAGTTGGGCCCAGGCGTCGGGGAAGAGTTGCAAGCCAAAACGAAGCAGACCATAAGTTCCTAGTTTGGCTAAAATGCCGCCCAATAAAATCGCCGTGGCCGGAGAGGCTTCGGTGTAGGCATCGGGCAACCAGGTATGGAGGGGAACTAGGGGGATTTTAATGCCAAAGCCCACCAAAATTAATCCTAAAAGTACAAACTGAGCCGTGGGCGTAAACCCTTCGGTTAAAGCTAAACTATAGTCAAATTGCCCCGTTTCCGAAAGCAAACCAATGCCTAAAAAGGCCGCTAGCACAAGGAGACCGGAAAAGGCCGTGAAGAGTAAAAACTTCATGGAGGCGTAGCCCCGTTTTTCTCCGCCCCAGATGGCGATCATGAGATAGAAGGGGATTAGCTCCAGTTCGTAGAAGATGATAAAAAGCAGTAAATTCTGGGCCATTAAAGCGCCGGAAATCCCGGCATTGATCAGCAAAATTAGAGAATAATAAAGCCGGGAGCGGTCGAGATTGGGGCCAATGCTATAAATGGCGACGCCGGTTAACAAGCCGTTGAGAATAATTAAAGGCAGAGAAAGACCGTCAACGGCGAGGGCATAGCTTAAACCCAGTTGAGGAATCCAGGGTAAATAAATAGGAAATTGAAAGTCGGGATTATGGAGGTCGAATTTAAAAAGGAGCAATAAAGACCAAATGAGAGTCAAGACCGCAAAGAATTCGGTGATTTGCCGCAGAGTTTTGGCTTCCCATTGCTTAGGAGCAAAGCCTACAATCAGCACCCCTAGGGTTGGTAAAATTAAGAGTAAGTTTAACATAGGAATAATAAATGAAAAAATTTCGTGCTCTATCCCCCTAAATCCCCCTTTGTAAGGGGGACTTTGAAGGCCGGTTCCTCCCTTTCCAAGGGGGGTTAGGGGGGATTCTGACATTTGTGTATACACGGTAGCTTTCCAAGGAGGCTGAGGGGGGATTCCGGCTATTACTAGCTCAGCAGAGAAATTCTGCCGGTATCTAGATCGTAATAAGCGCCGACAATTTTTAACTCTTTTTTGTCAACCAGTTCCCCCAAAACCGTCGATTGCCCTAGTTTTTCGGCCTGGTAAAGGACATTGCTTTTAATGGCGTTATCCAATTTATTGCCGCCGCTCATTTGCCGGGCCCGTTCCACGCCGACCTGGATGCTATCGATTAAGCGCCCGATTTGTCCGGGGAAACGTCCCCCTTCAATGGCCGCCTTCACGGCGCCGCAACGGCTGTGGCCAATGACCATCAACACCTTGGCGCCGAGAACCATAGAGCCAAATTCTAAACTGCCAATTTCCTCCGCCGTGGCGATATTGCCGGCGACGCGACAGACGAATAAATCGCCGATGCCTTGGTCAAAAACCATTTCCGCCGGAACCCGGGAATCGGCGCAACTGAGCACGGCCGCAAACGGCGCTTGACTTTCCGCCACGGAGGTTAAACGAGCTTGATCCTGATTCGGGTTGAGACGCTTTTCATTGACAAAACGCTCGTTGCCCTTCATTAATTTTTCCAGCGCCTGGTCGGGACTCAGATCCCGATTGCTAGACGTTTGGGCTTGGACAACGGGCGGATGGGCTAAATTTTGACCTAAAACCGTCGCCATGAGGCTGGCGCCGACAAAACCACCGCCATACTGGATCAAACGACGCCGATTGAGGGGAGAGAAAGCCATAATAATTACCTGGGATTAAAGTTTCAGTAAAGCTAGAAAAAATCATTGATCAGTCGATAGGTCAGTAAACCGACAATTAAGCTCAATCCTAAAACAATAGAGAGAACATAAAATTGGGTTTGACCCGTCGCATTATACTTTAATCCCTGACCAGTTACTAGGGTGGCTAAACCAATCAGATTAATGGCGCCGTCCACAACGGCGTTATCAAACCAGTCGATCAATCGGGAAACACCGTCCACCAGCGCCACAATAGTGACTTTATAGGTTTGGGCGGTATAGAGGTCGTAGGCGAAGAAATTTTGAAGCGATGGCAAGGGCACGGCAATGGGTTTAGCAACCCTGGGGTTAAGGTAAATTCCGGCGGACGCGCCGATTCCCAGGGCGCTGGCGAGGGTTAAAGCTCCGACTAACGGCAAAGAAATCTCCTCCCAGGGGGGCAGTAGGCGACTTTGCCCAAGCAATAGCGGCCCGTGGAGGGCGAACCCGGCAGTAATGGTCATCGGCAAGACCAGCGCCCAAAGCGCCTCCGGGGAGCGGGTAGTCATGGGTTTGGGTTGGCCGCCAAAGATAAGGCTAAACTCTCGCACCACGTTAAAGGCCGTTAGAACGTTAACTAGAAACAAAACAATTAACAAAATCGGCTGGCTTTGGCTCCAGGCCGAGGCTAACTTTAACCAAGCCCAAAAGGAGCCGAAGGGCGGCAGGGCGATCAAGGAAGCGATCCCTGTTAAATAAACCAAACCGGAAATGGGGCGCCGACTCCAGAGTCCCCCGTATTGGGTTAAATCCTGGGTGACATTGTTTAAAATAATCCCCCCCACGCACATCACCAGGCAGGCCATGGCGAGGGTATAGGTAAAGATTAACTGTAGCGCTGCGGTTGTTTCTCCCGTGGCCACCGCCATAAACACCAGTCCCATATAGGCGCTGGCCACGTAGGAGAGGGAGCGTTTGATATCCACCTGGGCGATGGCGATTAAGGAGGCCCCCAGCGCCGTGGCGGCGCCGATGACTGCCATGACCGTTAACGCCAGGGGAGAAAGAGCTAGAACCGGTTGCAGTTTGACCAACACCCAAGCGCCGGTGGAGACCACTAGGGTATTCCGTAAAATGGTGGCGGGAATGGGGCCTTCCATGGCCTCGTCCAGCCAGAGGTGTAGGGGAAACTGGGCGCATTTCCCCAAGGGCCCGGCAATTAAAGCTAAACAAAGGAGCGTCGCTAGGGTCGGGTCTAACTGGGTCGTCTCTGCCCAGCGGGCCAGATCGTCAAAATTCCAACTCCCCGCCAGGGGCAACAGCGCCACCACCGCCATTAAAAGAATCAAGTCCCCCACCCGTTTGGTCAAAAAGGCGTCCCGAGCGCCGGTCACCACTAGGGATTGGTTAAACCAAAAGCCGATTAAGAGGTAAGTCCCTAGGGTGAGGATTTCCAACACCACATAACTAAAGAAAAGGGAATTACAAAGGACGAGGGTGCAGAGTCCAGCCTCAAACAACGCCATCAGGGCAAAAAAGCGAGCCCAGCCCCAATCCCGCTCCAGATAACCCACTGCGTAAACCTGGGCCATCAGGTTAAGCCCCGTAATTAAAACCAGGGCGGCGCTGTTGAGAAAAGAAACCTGGATATCAAAGCTAATATTCAATCCCGCCGCCGCTAACCACTGCCAAGAAAGATTTAAAACCGGATGGCTCTGGCTATAGACCAGCGCCGCCAGACTGTGGAGCAACCCCAGGAGCGTCATCGTAATGCTGACGTAACCCGCGGGTCGGGGGCCGGTTTGCCGAGTTAGACCCGGTGACCAGGGAAGGGCTAACACGGCGCCGAGGAGGGCGTAGCAGGGCACAAGCCAAAGGGTAGAGCTAAGACTGGCGAGCATAGGGGAGAAACCAGGCGGGGAAAGAAAAACCAGATCTAGCATAGACCAGAGTTGAATCCTAAATCAATAAGGATTTGTTTAAGTGAATGATTAGTCTGTCTGAAGACGGCGCGGGTCAATTCCCTCGGCGCTGATACCGTCGGACCCCCTCCCCTTGCCAAAGCGACAAGTTTCTAGATCCCCCCTAGCCCCCCTTGGAAAGGGGGGAACACTTCTCAAAGTCCCCCTTGTAAAGGGGGATTTAGGGGGATCAAGCCCCAAACTGAGGCTTTAACTACCAGCGGCTTTCTCCTAGGGATGTTACAAAATTTAAAGATCTGGAGAATTTTCCGGGAGAAATCCCGCGTCTAGGGTAAACTAGCCCGTAATCCTGACTTTATATCCACCTAAATCACGGAGAACACTCGGTTAAGGAGCCGATTATCAATGTCCCACAGTGTAAAAATCTACGATACCTGCATCGGTTGCACCCAGTGCGTCCGCGCCTGCCCCCTAGACGTTCTGGAGATGGTTCCCTGGGATGGCTGTAAAGCCGCTCAGATCGCCTCCTCCCCCCGGACGGAAGACTGCGTCGGTTGTAAACGGTGTGAAACGGCTTGTCCTACGGACTTCCTCAGCATCCGCGTTTATCTCGGCGCTGAAACCACCCGTAGTATGGGTCTGGCCTACTAAATACCGAGGGATTTTCCCTGTTTTGATTTCTCTTTATTAAATTTCCCCCCAACCCTGGGGGGAATTCGATTTTTTGGGAACCTCAATCTCAGCGCCAAAGCCAGGTCAGGTTGAGGGTAAAGCCCGATAAAACGCCCTCCCCGGAAAGTTCTTCCGGTTCTTCCAGTATTTCTGCCGGTTGGTCGGGGCGGTAAATTTCCACTTGTTTAACCTGGGGGTTGATCAGCCAGCCCAGCCGTAAGCCAGAGGCTAAAAACTCCGCCATTTTCTCCCGAGTTAACGGCGCTCGGTCGCTGGGGGAAAGGAGTTCGATGACAAAATCAGGACACAGGGGCGGGAATCGGCGCCGTTCCTCTAAGGTTAAGGCGTTCCAATGCTCCGCCTGAATCCAAGCGACATCGGGGGAGCGGTCGCCGCCCCGGGGCAGTCGAAAACAGGTGGAGGAGTCAAAGACAACCCCGAGTTGGGTTTTTCGATTCCAGATAGAAATCTCAGTGAGTAATTCGGCGTTAGCGCGGCCGGTTTCGCCACCGGTGGGAGGCATGATTAATAATTCGCCTTCGGCGCTCCGTTCTAGGTTTAGGTCTGGGTTGGTTTGGCAAATTTGGAAGAATTGCTCGCTGTCCCAGTTCAGCGCCGGGGGGATTTTTAGGGTGGTGGTCATGGTGTGGGGAGAGGAGGAGTGAGGGGGAAGGGGAAGAAGTGGGAGGAGGGGTTAGGCGCGGATGTAGTCGTAAACGCCGACGTATTTTTCGCCGGGGTGCTTCCAGGAGTTGTCGTACTCCATGCCCTGAAGCGCCAACTGCCGGAAGACCTGGGGTTCTTTTTGATAGAGTTCTAAAGCCCGACTGAGGGCGGATTCCAGCGCCGGTTCGTCGTTTTGGTAGAAGACAAAGCCGTTGCGCTCTTCCGGTAAATGCTCGGAGTCGTAGTCCCAATCGAAGACGGTGTTGACTAAACCGCCCACGCCCCGCACGACGGGCACGGTTCCGTAACGGAGACCAATCATTTGCGTTAAGCCGCAGGGTTCGTAGTTGCTGGGAACGACGATCATGTCGGCGCCGGCGTAGATTAAGTGGGCCAATTCTTCGTTAAAGCCTAGCTCTAGATGAACGTTGGGATTGGTCGTTAAATGTTGTTTTTCATGCCAGAACCATTGGTTAATGCCCATTTCCGTAGCGGAGCCGAGGAGCGCGAACTGAGCGCCGTTGTTGAGGCAGTAATAAATGGCGTGATGAACGAGATGGACCCCTTTTTGACTATCCAAGCGACCGATAAAACAAACCAGAGGTTGATCGTTATCTTTTAATCCTAAACGCTCCCGCAAAGCCGCTTTATTTTTCGCTTTTTCCTCAAAGGTAGCGGCGCTGAAGTGATGGGGAATGAGGGGATCGATTTCGGGATTCCAGACTTCGTAATCAATGCCGTTTAAAATGCCGCCAAATTTGGCTTGATGAATTTCTAAAATACGCTGTAACCCGCAACCTACATCGCTAAAGCGGGCTTCCCAAGCGTGATGAGGGGAAACGGTGTTGACAAAGTTGGCGTAAACAATACCCGCCTTCATTAAATTAATGGCACCGTAATGGACATCGTCCTGAAGCCGGTTTGGTTGATAGTAATAGGCTTCGTTATTTAAGCCGGTGCCCCGCAAAACGTCGATCCCCCCTAACCCCTGATGTTTAAAGTTATGGATGGTGTAGCAGATCCGTTGGCGCTCCATGCCGTGGTAGGCGTAAATTTCGTAGAGCAAGGCCGGAATTAAACCCGTTTGCCAGTCGTGGCAGTGGATCACGTCGGGGCGCTTATTACTGCGGTGTAAAAATTCAATCGCCGCTTTACTGAAAAAGGCGAAGCGCATGACATCGTCCAGCGCCCCATAATAGTGGCCGCGGTTAAAGTAATTTTCCGGGGAATGGGGTTGGATAAAGAAACAGAGGCGTCCATGCACCCAACCGCAAAAGACCGAGCAATGGACGGCTTCACCATTCCAAGGCACGTAGAGATCCCGGTAGGCGTCGTGGAGTCCCCAGATCTGGTCATAGCGCATACAGTCGTACATAGGGAGAATCAACTCGACGCAGTGACCCCGCAGTTCCAACTCCCGACTCAGCCCGTAAATAACGTCTCCTAAGCCTCCGGCTTTAATCACCGGGGCGCATTCCGAGGCAATTTGGACAATATACATAAAGACTCCTGACGATAGCTAAAAAATAAAAGTTTATTAAGGGAGAGGGCAGAGCTAGCTAAATTTCCCTAACCCTAACATGGGCCACGCCCTTGTCACCGGTATCTCACTTGAAATCCGCAGTTTCCGGCTCCCGTTGCAAGAGAGCGACTGCGGGTATATATAGTTCTCAGGCATATCGCTTCAGACCAACCGCTTGGCTCCGCGCCGACGGGGGGCTATTGGATTGAGATCGTCTCATTTCTAAAATTTGGGTTAGGCTGAAATAATCCTTTATCCTCGACCCTATGACGGAAAGCCAAACCCGCGCCAATCCTTCCCTCGAACAACTCCTCTGGACCATTAGCCAAGCCGCCGACGATCGCAAAGGGGGCGATTTGACCCTGCTAAAGGTGAGCGACGTCTCCTACCTAGCGGATTACTTTGTCGTTGTCACCGGCTACTCCCGCGTCCAGGTCCGGGCCATCGCCGACAGCATTGAAAACAAACTAGAAACGGAGTTTGGGCGTCTGCCCCTCCACACCGAAGGCCGGAACGAGGGCAATTGGATTTTGCAGGACTACGGCGATATTCTCGTCCATATTTTTATGCCGGAGGAGCGGGACTTCTACCAACTGGAAGCCTTTTGGGGCCACGCCGAGCGGGTCGAGTTAACCGAGTTAGCCCAAAGTCTCGGCCTTGAGGAACCGGCGCTAGCTTAGAATGCGAACTAACCCCAGCGAATGATTGCGCCGCCCCAACTTAAACCGGCGCCGAAGCCGGCTAGGGCGATTAAATCTCCCGGTTGAAGTTTGCCGGCCGCCACCGCCTCGTCTAGAACGAGGGGAATGGAAGCGGCGGAGGTGTTGCCATACTGAGCTAAGTTGGTGAGAATTTTCTCCTGGGAAATCCCGAGACGCTCCCCCACAGCGTCCAAAATTCGTTGATTGGCCTGATGCAGCGCCAACCAATCCAGAGCCTCGGGCTTAAGGCCGGCCTGAAAACAGACCTTTTCGATGATTTCCGGCGCTCGGGCCACGACAAACCGATAGACGTCTTTCCCCTTCATGGCGATGGGTTGGTAAGTTCCCTGGGAAATAGTCGCCCCTTCCCCCAGAATTTGAGGTTGCCCTTGATAACGGAGGGATAGGGAATCCCCCTGGGCGCCGTCGGTGCGGAGTTCAAAAGCCAGCAGATTATCGATTGCCGAAGCCTGAAGAACCGCGGCACCGGCGCCGTCCCCAAAGAGAACGCAGGTGGCGCGGTCTGACCAATCCACCCAGCGGGACAGCACATCGGCGCCGATCACCAGAACCGTCCGGTAGGCGCCGGCCCGAATAAATTGGGCCGCGGTGGCCAGAGCGAAGACAAAACCGGAACAGGCCGCGGTCAGGTCAAAGGCCGCCGCACGTTCGGCGCAGAGTAAATGCTGGACAGCGCCGGCGCTACCGAATAAGTCATCGGGAGTGGAGGTGGCCAAGAGAATTAAATCCACCACTAGGGGATCTAGCCCCGCTTTAGCCAGTGCCTGTCGGCCCGCCTCCGCGGCCAACTGAGCGAGAGAACTCTCCGGGGGCAATAGTCGGCGCTGACGGATGCCCGTGCGGGACTGAATCCAGTCGTCGGAGGTTACCACCAAACGACTCAGGGCTTCGTTGGCAAGGGTTTGGGAGACGACGGCGGAGCCGCTACCGACAATGGATACTCCCGGACGCTGATGATTCAAGTGGTTATCTCCCCTAAGTGGACTCAGCCAACCCTGACGCTAGGCGCCGGGAATGGTCTCGGGCGTCGCCGTTAAATTGGCGGTCCAGGCGCTGATACGTTCCGAGACGCGGTTATCGTAGGCTTCCTGGGCGAGACGGATGGCGTTGAAAACCGACGGCGCTTTGGAACTGCCGTGGCTAATAATACAAATGCCGTCAACCCCGAACAAGAGGGCGCCGCCGTGCTCGGCGTGGTCGATCCGTTGCTTAATCCGCTTCAGGTTGGGCGCCAAAATGGCGGAGCCGACTAAACCGCGCCAGCCCTGGGGGAGTTCTTCTTTAAAAATATTGAGGACAATTTGCCCCACCGCTTCGGCGAATTTGAGAACCACGTTGCCCACAAAACCGTCGCAGACAACGACATCAAAATTGCCGGAGAGGATGTCCCGCCCTTCGGCGTTGCCCACAAAGGGAATCTGGGGGTTGGCTTCGAGGCGCTGGTAGGTTTGTAGGGCTAAATCATTCCCCTTCGTCGGCTCTTCGCCAATATTGAGGAGGCCCACCTTGGGGTCCGGGGTGCCCAGCACATACTTGCTGTAGACTGCGCCCATGAGGGCGAACTGCTCCAGATATTTCGGTTTGCAATCCACATTAGCGCCGACGTCGAGGAGGATCACCGATTTATCCGCCAGCAGGGTGGGAAAAACCGTGCCGATGGCCGGGCGGTCAATCCCCTTGAGGCGCCCCAGTTTCAACAGCGCCGCCGCCATGGCGGCTCCGGAATGGCCAGCGGAAACCACCGCGTCGGCCCGGCCCTCTTTGACCAAACTCATGGCCACATTGATAGAAGCCTGGGGCTTGCGCCGGAGCGCCGTCAGGGGTTCTTCCTCCATAGCCACCACCCCTTCGGCGTCGATAATTTGCAGATTGCTGTGGTCGCCGGGATTCCGGGCCAGGTAGGCTTCGATTGGCTCCCGCTCCCCCACTAATAAAATTTCCACCGCCAACTCGGCGCCCGCGCGGATGGCTCCGGCGACAATTTCATCCGGGGCGTAGTCTCCCCCCATCGCATCCAGTGCAATTCTTGCGCGCGTCACGACTCTAGCCCACCTTAATGAGAACCTAGGAAATTGTAGCAGACTCCCCCAACCTAGCCACCAGAAAAATTTGGCGGAAGTTCCGAGATCTCCCGTTTGGGTTATCCGCCTTAAGCGCCGCTCGGTTTTTGGTAGAATTTAAACTCGCACCTTGATTCGGACTCTCCCGTTAAACACTGCCCATGATACCTACCGTCATCGAAACTTCAGGTCGGGGCGAGCGCGCCTTTGACATTTACTCCCGTCTCTTGCGGGAGCGCATTGTCTTTTTGGGACAGGAAGTCCGGGACGAAAGCGCCAATCTGGTGGTGGCCCAACTCCTCTTTTTAGAAGCGGAAGACCCGGAAAAGGATATTTATCTCTACATCAACTCCCCCGGCGGCTCCGTTTCCGCTGGTTTGGGGATCTTCGACACCATGAACCAGGTTCGCCCCGATGTCTGCACCATCTGCATCGGTCTGGCGGCCAGCATGGGCGCCTTTCTCCTCAGCGCCGGCGCTAAGGGCAAACGTATGAGTCTCCCCAACTCCCGCATTATGATCCACCAGCCCCTCGGCGGCGCCCAGGGACAGGCCACGGATATTGAAATTCAAGCCAGGGAAATTCTTTACCTCAAGGGACTGCTCAATCAACACTTGGCTAACCATACCGGGCAACCCCTCGACCGCATCGCCGAGGATACCGAGCGGGACTTCTTCATGTCCGCCGAAGACGCCAAAGAATATGGGTTAATCGACCAGGTGATTGACCGGCGCCCCTCCGCCACCAATCCCCTTTGACAGATTTCAGTTATCAGATTTGAGGGGATGGACTGGGCTTGACCTAGCCAAGCTGAGGGCGATTTGGTTACGATGGGCGCTAATAACCGTTCACTGATATCTGATATCTGATATCTGTTCACTGAATAACTGCTATGTTAGGACGATTTCAGCACAGTTGTCTCCGTCTGGAAGTTCACGCCCCCGGCGCTGCCGTCGGCCAAGCCCTGACCCGAGCCTCCCAGTTTCGGCAATGGCTGGCGCCCCAGTATTTTGGGCCGGGGCTACCAGAGCGTTTAACCCAGGGGCTAACTTTTACTACGGGTTTAGGGCCACTAACTTTGGAACATCGAGTGGACTACCTGAGCGATAACGCCCTGCGTCTGCTCCTCAGTCGAAGCGTAGACGGGTTTCAGGAATGGAGTTGGGGGGACGGCTGGGTGCAGTCCCGTCTGGAGGGCGTTTCCCTCCTGCCCCTCAATTTGTCCCAAACCGCCTGTCTCTGGCGCCTGCGGCAGTTTTTAGAAAGCCGGAGTTAGGGGCGATCAACAGAATAATAAAGAGGCCGTTCATGAGAGCGCCAGCAAGATGCGGGGCCAGCCGGCGCTCCGAAAGACAATATTTGTTTCCAGCGCCATTAATTAAGGTCTATTCCCTACTTTAAATACTTGGTAACGTAATGTAACGACAAATCTAAAAATATTGTTAAATTCGATCCCTCTTTAGCAGCAATTCCAATTTTAAACGGTATCTCAGGATACAGAAAAATGAGACAGGGCACAAAGTAATTCAAGAGAATTATTTTTGCCTCTAAAAGCTTACCCCGAGTCGGTCTTCCCATTGGCTTTTAGTTCCCCTGAATCACCAAAAATCTTAAGAGATGCCGCCAAAGCTGCAATAGTAAATTCAGATTATTGGGTCTGAAGGGCTTGCAGGGAGGGGATTGTAGATTTTTGTATAACAAGTTACATTTTGAATTTGGAATTGCTGCCTCTTTAGGATTTTCTTGCTAAAGTGACTTTATTGTCAGTCTGGCTAAGTTTTTCAGTGCCGGATCGGCAGTCGATAGTCTTTTTAGGCGCAGAGGTTATGTCTAACCCATACTGGCAAGCGAAAATTTGGGCGTTGTCAAGCTTAAAGAGGAACTATGCACAAGCAACAGGCCGAGAGAAGCCCAAATATCGCCAATCATCCCAAACAAAGAAAAAAATCAGTCCAAGCAATATCTAGCCTAATTCCTGAAAGCCTTATCTAGACTGGCTTTTGAAATATAGCGGTCACATCGAGGTTGTAAATTGTCCCTCTGCTCAAAGCCTTTACCCGTAAGGGTTCGGGGATTTAAAATTTTACAACTCACTTGTGACTGCTATATTCAAGATTTTTATCACAACCTGCGAAATGTAGAATGGCAACCTGCGAAATGTAGGTTATCTATCCTTTGGGTCAACGTCAACTCCGTCAGACTCTTCAGGACTGTCAAGGGACTGTTCCCGACCAGGAAGGCAAACCCACTAGTCGATCTAATCTACGTTGGATTCTTCAGTGTTTTCAGTCTGTCCATCTCATTTGGCTAGGGGGAGTCAAGAGCCAGATTGAGCTTCAAGTCTCGTCAGCTTGAGATTCTACCCTTTCTAGGCAACTCAATTCAAAAATATTATCTTCTCTCTTACGACTGCTCTCTTACGACTGCCTGACCAAGGTCCCTCTCCTTTTTTTGGGAGAGGGATTAGGTGAGGGCTAAAGGTTTGAAGCGTAGGAGTTGCGAGAATGATATGCCGCCCCCTAAAAAGAAATGATCAAATAGCCCTGCTGAAACTTAGCACCGGTCACTGCCTGGCCCCGCAGTCCGGGGGGAAGGTCAATATTGCGGCGCTGGTCTCCGGCTTCAATGGTCACTTCCGGGCCGTATTGGGTTAATTTAACTTGATTCTTTTCAAATCCCGGTAAAAAGACTTTCACCTGTCGATTCGGCAGATCGATTTCGAGAGGTAACGGCGCCGAAACGGGGGACAGGACGTCCGGCAGGGCCGCCGCGAGGGAATCCCAATTGTTATTTTCCAAAGGAGGCAACGGGCTAACCGGCAGGGGATTAAACCGCTCCCCCAAACTTCCTCCCTGACCGCCAGGGGTTTGGAGGACGCCCCGGACAGTAATGCCCGCCTGCTGAGCGCCGCCCCAATAGGTTTGGGCTAGAGCGATAGACGCGGGATCGTTAGGGGTCACCAAATAAGCACCGAAGCGTTGGGGATCGTTAAGGAGGGCTTTGCCGTCTCGAATCAACGCTTCCGGGTTTTGGGGGCTTTGACTCAGGGAATCCAAATTCCAGTTCACCGTCAAGAGGGCCCCGGCGATAGGTTGCAAAAAGGGCGCCATGGTTTGCACCACCTCCGAGCCTTCCAAGACCTGGCGAAAGCGCCGCCAGTACCAACTGGCGATTTCCGGCGCACCCAACATGCGTAGGGTCTGGAGATTGCCGGCGCCGTCATAGAGAATGACATCGTATTGGCCGCTCTGCTGATATTCCCGCAGGGCGTTGAGGGTCAAGGCCTCGTCCATGCCGGGCAAAACGCCTAGCTCCTGGCCGTAGACATTCTTTAAAGTGGGGGAGCGCAGGTATTGGGCTTCCAGGGATTTAATTTGCTCCCAACCCCGCTCTAGGAGGTGGGTAAAAGAAAGCTGGACGGCCTGAAATTTAGGCTCCACCTCCCTCGGTGTCTCCGTTAACGGCGTATCTAGGAGCAAACCGGCACTGGAGTCTTGCCCCAACAGAAGAACCCGGCGTCCCGCCTGGGAGAGTTTTTTGCCTAGGGCCACAGCCGTAGTGGTTCGCCCAGAGCCGCCTTTGCCCAAAAAGGTCAGAATCAGAGTCATTATTCCCCGCCGGGATAGCTGAATAGAGAGTGAGGAAAACGGAGCTTACTCCGGCTTCAATTCGTCTTCAAAAAACCAAGTGGCGCTCCGGTCGTCAAAGGCCACCACGGCGCCGATACCGCTTCCGTCCGTCATTTTAAACTCTTTAACCACGCCGATCTTGCCCAATTTTCCCACCACGTCCTGGGAAACCCGGTCCCGGAGGCGATAGACTTTAACCTTCTGTCCGATTTCGATTGCCATTGCCGTAGAGTGCTCAAAAATAAACCAACCCCAGTTTAGCGGACGGGGGCGATCCAAGGTCAAGATCTGACCATTGCGCGATGTTGCGCTCTGGGCGCCTTGGGGTAACAATGGCACTGACCTCTGTTTCCCTCTCCTTGGACTCCGTTGTGATCGCCATTTATCCCGGCAGTTTCGACCCCATTACCCTCGGACACCTCGACGTCATCGAGCGGGCTAGCCGTCTCTTCGATCAAGTGATCGTCGCCGTCCTTTGTAATCCCAGCAAAGACCCTCTCTTTCCCGTGAGCCAGCGCCTAGACCAAATCCGCCTCAGCACCCAGCATTTGACCAATATTGAGGTGGACAGTTTTAGGGGTCTCACGGTGGATTACGCCAAACTCCGCCAGGCTCGGGTGCTTTTGCGGGGACTGCGGGTGCTCTCGGACTTTGAAAAGGAACTGCAAATGGCTCACACGAATCAAACCCTCTGGGACGGCATCGAAACGGTTTTCCTGGCTACAACCAAGGAATATAGCTTTCTCAGTAGTAGTATTGTCAAAGAAATTGCTAAATTTGGGGGGAGCGTGACCCATCTCGTTCCTGAGAATGTGGCCGCCGACATTTACTCGTACTATAATTAATTCCCGTTAAATTAACTTAGACCCCACCTAAAAATAGACCTAACTTAACGTTAAAAATCCTATGACACGTCGAGAGAACGCTAATCCAGAAGCAACAGAAGGGCAGGCCGTGGTGCGTCGTCGGGTTGTGGATTTTGATATTCAACAACAGTTGGCGGAACTTCAGGAAATCATCTACGACAGTCTGCGGATTCCCCTGACGGCTTGGATCGTCATGGATGAAGACCGGATTTTAGACCAAATTGACGTTATCTACGACAGTATTCCCGACGCCATCCAACGGGCGCTGGCCATTATCGAGCGGGAAGAAGCCATTATGGCTCAGGCGGAGGAGTACGCTCAACGGATGATGACCACGGCCCAACAGGAGGCGGCTCGCATTACCGACGAGCAGGGCATCATCCAGAAGGCCCAACAGGAGGCGGACCAAATTCGCTACCAGGTTCAGCAGGACTGCGAGGCTCGCCAGCGCCAAGTCCAACAGGAATGCGACGCGCTCCAGCGCCAAACCCAACAGGAGTGTGAAACCCGCCAGCGCCAAGTCCAACAAGAGTGCGACCTCCTCCAACGCAAAATCCAACAGGAGTGCGAAACCCTCCAGCGCCAAACCCTAGGGGAATTGGAGCAAATTAAACAGGTCACCAATCAGGAGCTACAACAGTACCGGCAACAGACTCTGCGGGAATGCCAAGAAATCCAAGCCGATGCCGATAAATACGCCGACCAGGTCTTGAGCCGCCTAGAGCAGAATTTAACGGAGATGATGCGGGTGGTGACCAGCAGTCGTCAGGTACTCTACGAGAACTCCCCCCAGACGGCTCCGTCTCGCCCCCCGGCGAGTCCGCCGAAGCCGAGTCCGAGCGTTAATCCGACGCCCCGTCCCGAACGCCCCCGCAAAAGACGGTAGGATGGGAACGCTATGCTTAAAGAGAAAACTGTGACGACCGGTGCCAGGGCGCGGATTCTGATAGCGGACGACCAGGCCTATAGCCGTCTGACCATCGCCGATATGCTCAAACTCGACGCCTATTGCGTCTCGGAATGGGACGGCGAGGGAGACCTTTTGGCGGAAGTCGAGCGGCGTCGACCCGATTTAATTCTTTTGGACGCCCTCCTCGCCCAGGGCGACACTCTCAGCCTGGGCGCCCGGTTGAAAAAAAATCCCCAAAGCGCCGATATCCCCCTGATTGTCCTCTCGGTTTCCGACGATCCTCAACTGCGGGCCCAATGTCGTCAAGCCGGCGCTGATGCCTATTTGCTTAAACCCCTAGAGCGCCTAGAGTTGTTAAATTGGGTGGATTTGTTGATCCAAAAACGACAACTCACCGCCTGGATTGGACAAATTGAAGCCGTGCTCTTCAGGGTGGCGGAAACCATTGAAAACCGTTACAGCGTTACCGATGGCCGTCTGACCTTTAGCGAGCTTGTCGGTCAATTTGGCGCCTTTATCGCCCTGTCCCCGGAGGACATCCACAATCTGCTCTTCGCCGCCCGTCTCCATGATCTCGGCATGGTCAATATTCCCGACGCGGTGATGCTGAAAACCGAGCCGTTGACCCCGGCGGAATTGGAGTTGGTGCGCCAGCATGTCCTCGTGGGGGAAAAACTCTTTGAACCCCTAGCGGCGCGGCAGGATCTGCGACAGATTATGCGCCACCACCACGAGCGCTGGGACGGAAGCGGCTACCCCGACGGTCTCCAGGGAGACGAAATTCCCTTTTTAGCCCAGGTCTTTCAAATTATTGATATTTTTAACGCCCTGGTGAATCCTCGAGTCTATAAACCGGCGCTGTCCACCGAAGCGGCGCTGAAGGTTCTTCAGGAAGAAAGCCAACGGGGCTGGCGCAATCCCCAGTTAGTGGGGCAATTTATCGCCTTTATGGGAGAAGCCCAACCGCCTAGGATGGATCTGGCGGATTCGGGGGCCTTAACCCACAGAAATTAACAGAAATTAGGGGATTTTGTCCTGCCCCAGATATCCCCCAACTATGTATTAAGATCAGGTCATTCAAGAATAGAAGCTCTCAATGATTAAAGTCTCTGTTCTCCCTTGATTGGGAGTCGGCGCTATATCCGGCTCCCGAAGGGTAAAAGCGCAGAAATATTAAAAATTGCGACCAAAACCTGTGGTCTGACCCCCCTAACCAGTAAACTAAATCCTGAATCAGAGGCTCGGAGGAGGCTTTAGCGTGGACGATACCTATCAAACCTATGTGAATCGGGTGGCCCGCCTGACTCTACCGGACACTTATCAAGAACAACTGCCTCATCTCCAACCCTCTCCGAAATTTCAGCAGGGCCAGCCCCAACCCTTTCCCGGCTTCAGCGTCCTCACGCCCCCCGCGGCGGAGGATTCCCTCAATGGCGAGTTATACGAGGGATTAGCCCAGATTCAGAGGGAGATCCGAGAGCTTTTCTCCGGCTGGTTCCATCCCGTTCCCCCGGAAAGTTTTCACCTAACCCTAGCGGATTTGGTCTGGGATGCCCAATACCGCTCCGCGGCGGCGGAAAATCCCAATTTTGAGACGGATCTCAAGCGCTGTATCCAAGCCAGTTTTGAGCAATACCGCCCCAGTTGGTCGCCGGAGGGGACGGCCCAATGGCAAAACCTGGGGTTACTGGTCTTTCCCCGGGCTTTGGCCGTAGCCCTTGTTCCCTGTCAGGAAAGCGATTACGACCCGATCTGCCAACTCCGGCGCCTAATCTACCAAAATTCCCAACTGATTGGCCTTGGCATCGAACAACAGTATTATTTTACTGCCCATATTACCTTGGGCTATTTCGGCGACATTCCCGAGGCACTTCCCTTAGAGGAGATTTGCCAACAGTTGGGGCGCTGGAACGAGCGTTGGTTGGGCAAGCCTCCCCAAATTCTCCACATTACCGAGGCTCAATTGCGTTACTTTGCCGATATGACCCACTTTGAGCGTCAACCGGATTACCCGGTGCTGAAGTTTTAAACTTGCTTGCCCAATTGGCGCTGAACCTTTCCCAGAACGCCGGGGTCTAAATCCCTGTAAGCCGTTGTTGAGGTGTTGGCGTGGTTGCCAGTCCAACTCGTCCGACTGTGGAAAAAAGCGATCAAGCTCTCATTTGGGACTGTTTGGCCGGGAATAAGAGCGCCTTCGGGCCCCTCTATCGGCGCCATCAAGCCAAAGTGCGCTCGACGCTCTACCAACTCTGCGGCTCGGCCCGTCTGGAGGATTTGACCCAGGAGGTGTTTTTACGCCTCTGGCAGGGGTTGCCCCACTTGCGTAATCCTCAGCATTTTTCCACCTGGCTCTACCGCATCGCCTGGAATGTGGCCCAGGACGAACGGCGCCGTTTGGGGCGTTCGCCCCAGCTCATTCCCCCGGAAGGCGGGGAGGAGCCTGCGGCGCCGGGTCAGGAGGCGCTGTTATGTCTCCACTATGAGGATCTTGCGGCTCGGGCCTTGCAACAGTTGAGCCTAGAGCATCGGGTCGTCCTGGTCCTTCACGACCTCGAAGACCTGCCCCAAAAAAGCGTCGCCGAGATTTTGGGACTACCCCAGGGAACGGTGAAATCCCGTCTATTCTACGCCCGGAAGGCAGTGCGTCAATACCTGCAAACCCAAGGAGTAACCCATGTCTTTTAATCCCCAGGACGACTCCGACCTCGTTCATTTCCTGCGGCGCTACGCCCCGGCTCCTCCCCCGGCGCCGTTGGGTCAAGAGGCCCGGCTCATCGCTCAGTTACC
>JBKCES010000283.1:0-4875 GCA_046304295.1 Cyanobacteriota bacterium
CCATCGCGACTCGTTATGATAAACGCTCGGTGAATTTCTTGGGGGCTATTCATCTAGCCGCATCCATAATTTTATTGGCTTAGCCTCCTTAGCATTAAGAGGTGTATTTTGTCAAGCCCTTTAAATGATGACACCCCCTAAGCGAAGTCCTAAAGTTTTTTTTAATTTCTCGTAGTTCAGCTTACCCAGTGCCGAGCGTCCCAGGGAATCCATGGCGATCCAGTCCTTGGGGCATTTGTAGGGAGCTAGACTCTGTTTGATAGAGGCCTTCAGCGCCGCTAAAGGATCGGTTCCTGGAGAGGGAACATAGACCGCCACGACCTTTTCTCCCCAATGGAGATCGGGAAGTCCCAGAACCGCTGCGTCTTCAACCCAGCCTGTTTGCAAAATAATCGCTTCTACTTCCTGAGGATAGACCTTTTCGCCGCCGGTAATAATACAGTTCCCCCGGCGCCCAAGGATATGCAGTTTACCTTCCTGGTCGAAGTAACCCAGGTCGTCTGTAATCTTCTGGTTTTGAGCACCGAGAAGATGGGGATAGTAACCCTGAAATAAAGAGGGGCCGCTAATTTCCACAACGCCCGCCTCCCCTGGAGAGAGCCAATCCTGGGTTTCATGCCGGAGATTGACCCAGAGATGGGGCAGAACTTCGGCGCCTTGGGTTCCCCTTAAAAAAGCTTCCGGTCTCACCGCCGCCACGGTTCCCCCCGCCTCCGTCATACCGTAGGTCGGCGCGAGGTTCAGCCTTAACGCCCTAGCTTGAGTTAACAAACGGGGCCAAGGGGGGCCGCCGCCTAAAAGAATGGTTTTAAACTGGGCCAACCACTGGGGATGATGGTTCAGTAAAAATTGCAGTTGGGTGGGCACCAAGGAAAGAAACCAGTCCTGGTAATCCCCCTGGGGCGGATTTTCCTTTAACTCAGGGTAGGAATAGAGTCCCAAAGCGCCGCCGCTGAGCCAAGCCCGCAAGACTTGCATCAGACCGCCAATGTGGTGAAGCGGCAGAACGCAAAAATTAGGGAGGGGGTCGTCCCCCCAAAAGGCCCGAAACCCATCCACCGCGGCCAGCAAACTCTCTAGCGTGTGAAGTGCCAGTTTGATCTGCCCTGAACTGCCCCCAGTAGGAATCAGGACATGCCCCGGCCCTAGCTCACACTGGGGGCCGAACCAAGGGAAACAAGTCTCGGGAACAGCCCCAAACCAGCGATGCGGGCGAATCAAGCGTCGCAGATCCGCCCATTCCCGCTCCCCCCACTGGGGATTGGCCAAAATGACAGACCCCCGGGCGCTCAGGACGGCGAGGAAAGCCGCGAGAAAGAGATGGGGATCGGTCTCCGCAATCAGAGCCAAAGACCCTGCCTGGGGAGGCAGTCGGCGCTGGTAGTCCGCCAGATAAGCCGCGAAAAGCTCCCCGTTAAACCCCCGCAGATTACCCTGGCCAGATTTCAGACTACAGATGACAGATTTCAACAGTAATATCTGATATCCGATATCTGTCATCTGTTCACTGTCATCTGATAGGGGCTAGTCAGGCGCTGGAGTTGCTGAATTAGGAGGCTCAGGAACAGACCCACGTCCGTCACCACCCCCACGGATTCTACGGAACCCCGGTCGCTCAGTTTGGTCACCACCGCCGGGTTAATATCGACGCAGACCATTTTTACCCCTGCGGGCGTCATATTCCCCACCCCAATGGAATGGAGCATACTGGAGAGCATCAAAATCATGTCGGCGCCTTGAATGAGTTCGGCGTAACGAGACTGGGCTTTCACTAAATCCATCTCCGTGTCCGGCAGGGGGCCGTCGTCCCGGATGGAACCCGCTAAACAGTAGGGGACTTGGTTTTTGACGCATTCGTACATCACCCCCTGGGTCAAAAAGCCCTGCTCTACGGCGGCTTCAATGCCCCCCAGGCGCCGAATCTGGTTAATCACCTTGAGATGGTGACGGTGGCCCCCCCGGACAGGAATGCCCCGTTGCATATCCACCCCGAGGGACGTGCCCATCAGCGCCTGCTCCATGTCGTGGACGGCGATGGCGTTGCCTCCCAGAAGGGCGTGGACGTAACCTTCCCGAATTAAATGGGAAAGATGCTGGGCGCCGCCGGTATGAATGACAACGGGGCCGGCGGTGACGACGATTTTGCCCCCCTGATCCCGGATCTGGCGCATTTCCCAGGCGACCTGTTCCACCAGCAGTTCCACCCGGCGCTCGCTGGAGACGCCGGAGGCCATGAAGGCGAATTCCTTGTTTTCCTTGCGGGCGCCTTCGTGGGAGTCCACTTTCTTAATGGTGCGGATACCGTCCACGCCCACCATGACCCGGTCGCCCACTTGGAGATCCCGCAGAAGCTTGCACGCCGCCGTCGGCCCTCCTTCGCCCTGGGCGACGACAATGGCCGCGTCCATGCGTTGGTTTTCCACCCTGACCCACTCGCAGTTGACCCGCACTTCCGTGGGATAGATGGTGCTGACGTAAAAATCATCCGGCGCAACCCCGGCTTGGGACACAACTTCCGTATTAATATCGCAGATTTCCTGGGGCGGCGGTACAGCGCCGAGATCAATCAACAGGGTCATGATCTCTTCCATGATTTCATGGGATGGCGCCGATACCCGCACTTCGGCGCTGGAGGTGCTGTTGCGCTCCACCCCGAGGTTGAAGTTCATCACCCGGAAACTGCCGCTGTTTTCGACAATCAGATCTAGGGCTTGGTTCAGCAAACCGGCGTCCAACAGGTGACCCTCCATCCGCACCACCCGGCTTTCGATGGAGACGTTGGCGTGGACGGTTTCTAGGATCGGCTCCGTCACCCGTAGGGTTAAACACTTGGCGGCGCCGCCGGCCTTGAGAAACTCGCTCAGGGGGGTTTCCACTACCTCGAACCCAACGGCGCCGAGACGGTCTTTTAAGTCCTGGCTCACCTGGTTCATAATCACGGTCTGGTTGATATTAACCGCGTTGCAGGCGAACTTGACCGCGTCCGGCTCCGCCACAATGATCCGTTTTTCCGCCGGAATCCGCATTTCAATGAGGCGGTTGGAGTAGGAGTCAAAGGCGGGGGGATAGTAGAGGAGATAGCCGCCGGAGAGGGGACAAAAACAGGTGTCTAAGTGGTAAAAACGCTCGTCAATCAGGCGCAGGGAGACCACTTCCGTGTCCAGCCATTCGGCAATATAGGGATGGGAATCCAACTCTGAGCGGAAGCCGTAGCCCGCCCAGAGCCAGCGCCCCTCCCGGTCAAAGAGGGCGTCTCCGGCACCTTCAAAGGGTAGATCCGGCGGCAGTTCGTAAACGGTGAAGCCGTTGCCCTCGAACCAAGCCTTAAAATAGGGTTCCTCCCCCTGGCGCTCTTTGTGGAAAAAGCGGCTGAGGACGACGTTACTTCCTAGGACTAAACCGGCGTTGGCGGTGAAGACCATATCGGGCCAACCCTTGGCCGGCTCCACCAACTCGACCATGGCCCGCTCTTTAATGACGTAATATAATTTCTGCCACTGCTCCACGGCCCGCTCTCGGGAGGATTTGTGGATATTGCCCTCCATCCAGGGATTAATCACATAATCCACGTCGTAGTGGTCGGGGGCGCACATGAGAATACGAATCGAGTCAGCCATAGGAAGTTCTGAAGAGCCGGGGCAGGAATAAGGGTTAGGGGCGGAAGTCAAGCCAACCCCAAAGGGTAGCATAGCGGGGGCCGTCCTAGCGAATCGTTGCCGGTGAACCTTTTAACGCCGGGGAGTCTAAGACCCCAGGGCGTCCTGTCTTCCCAAGGCGTAAACCGCACCGATCATGACCGCCATGATCCCTAGACTCAGCGCCCAGTTGTGTCCCAAACCGATTTCTACCAGAAGGTTACAACCGACGGCCAGGGCGAAAAAGGGCAGGATACTGACCAGGGAAGCGTAAAACAAATTCTGGGCTTCCCGGGCCGGACGGGTGCGCTCAAACTCCTCCTGGGAGGTGTAGAGGGAACGCTCGGCGAAGTTAAACCAACACTGTAGGCGTTCGATTAGCCAGAGCTTGAGTTTTCCAAGACTGAGGTATAACCCCAATGACCAGAGGCAAACACTGGCGAGACTAACGGTATTGATGGAAATGTCAAAGGGAATCCAGTCTAGGAGCATGGGGTTTCTAAATGGCAGTTTAAATATCTTAACCATTCCGGCGCTGGCTTCCCTAAGCCCTCAAAATTCCTCGGACACTCTCCGTCGGAGGGATTTGACGGCGCTTCCCCTACCCTTGGACTCTAAACAACGCTCTTTAGCTCTTCGACTGGGTTGGGTGGCTCTGGACTTTAATGACGACTGTTTCTTCTAGAATTGGGGAGTTTAGGGGAGGGCTTTCCAGACGTCCGACAAGCGCTCAGGGTCGCCATTTAACTTCGGCTGACGATTTCCGCCCTTGCCCCCGTTTCTCCCCAACCAAACCCGTTTTTTCCTATGTTCAAAAAATCCTGGCTCCCCGGTTTAACCCTCATGTCCTTCCTCTCTGGCAATCCTTCCCCCCTCGGCGCCGAAACCCCGGCACTCCGGGTTTTAACCGTGACGGGTCAGGGGACGGAGAGCGTCGTCACCACCTTAACCCAGGTGGATCTAGGGGTCGAAGTTCGGGAAAAAACCGCCGCCGCCGCCCAAGCAGAAACCGCTCGCCTCAGCAACCAACTGGTTAACTTCCTCCGTTCTCGGGCCGTGGAGAAATTACAGACCACCGGTGTCCGTCTCCAGCCGGATTACGATTACCGGGACAATCAACGGCTTCTCCGGGGCTATGTGGGAACGAATACCGTCAGTTTTCGCCTACGCACGGAACAGGTTGGAGATTTGCTGGATCAAGCTGTCAGTGCCGGCGCTACTCGTATTGATAACGTCAGCT
>JBKCES010000284.1:0-14290 GCA_046304295.1 Cyanobacteriota bacterium
CGCGGGCGGGGCGCCGGGAGTCGGCGGGCTCTTCAGTTCTGGAGGGAGCGGCGGTCTGGGGCTGTTGCCAATCGGAGTCTTCGTAGTCGTCCTCGTAGTCATCCTGCTCGCTGATGCCGACGAAGTCTTTTAATTTAGTGAGAATCATGGTAGAGGTCGGTTTCCTTATAAAAGGTTAACGTGAAAATTGACTGGTCTAGGGGGAGGAGCGAACCGGAGATCCGCAAGGCGTAACTTCCTAATTTGGTCGTCCACCGCTCTCAATTTGTTCCCCCAGAGCGCGGGGTAGTTTACTGGATTTTGAGCCTAATTGTAGGGGAAGCGGGCAAAAAAACAAGTGTCCAGCGCCGACTCCAGGGGGACTTGTGACTTGTTAAAGCGCCGATCTTCCCGGAAATGTCAAAATTCGTTGATAAAGGCGTTGATGATCGAGAACTGCGCCTTTCTAACCCCTGACTCCCACCCCGAGATGTCTACGCGGCGAGAAGGCGACCCCAGGCGGCCCTCCCCTCGCGGAAAACTTGCTTAGTATTGGTTGAGGTTAAGTCCCGCTTCCTTGGCCATGGCGGAGATCCCCTTACTTTCTAGAGTTTTAATAGCGCTGGCGGAGAGACGCAGACGCACCCAGCGATTGCCTTCGGGCCACCAGACCCGTTTCCATTGCAAATTAACCTGTTGTAATTTTTTGGTGCGGCGGTGGGAGTGGGAGACGGCGTAACCATTGTTGGCTTTTTTGCCCGTGAGCATACAGCGACGAGACATGATGATCCTCCTGGGATTTAGGTAAGCAGTCCTCTATCATACCAGGCGCTTAGGGGATTAGGTAATTGGCTAGAGTAGGAAGGTTAACCCGATTTTGGCCCTTGTTTCATGGATTGGCAGAGTATCGCCCAAACCCTTCAGGACTCCTCCCTTCAGGTCATTCAAGACCCCCAACAGGTTGCGAAATTATCCCAGGATTATTTTCACTTCAGCCCCGTCCTTCAGGAAAAACTGGGGGACTGCCGAGGGGATTTAGTCGTTCGAGCTAGATCGGAGGCCGATGTTTTAACCGTGGCCCAACTTTGCGTCCGGGAGCAGATTCCTTTAACCCTGCGGGGCGCCGGCACGGGCAACTACGGGCAATGTATTCCCCTCCGGGGCGGGATTATCTTAGACCTCAGCGGTCTGAATCGGATTTTACGCCTGGAGCCGGGGTTAGCGCTCGCGGAAGCGGGGGTCAAAATGGGCGCCCTAGAGCGTCAAGCTCAAACCCTAGGCTGGGAACTGCGCATGGCGCCCTCCACTTACCGAACCGCCACCCTGGGGGGGTTTATCAGCGGCGGGAGCGTGGGTATGGGGTCCATTAACTACGGTTTGATTAGCGACGCCGGCAATGTGCGTTCCCTTCGCCTCGTCACCCTGGAGGATCCGCCCCAAATCCTGACGCTCCGGGGGGAAGAAATCCAAGCTGTTCTCCACGCCTACGGGGTAAACGGCGCGATCACCCAGGTGGAACTGCCCCTAGCGCCGCTCTTTCCCTGGGCGGAGAGCATTATCGCCTTTCCCGACCTGAAACCGGCGGCGGAATTTGCCCAGGCACTCAGCCTCAGTAGCGGCATTGTCAAAAAGCAAATCGCCGTTCAGGCTGATCCCATTCCCCGCTATTTCTCGGCTCTGCAAAACTATCTACCCGAAGGCCAGGCGGTTGTGTTTACCATCACCTCCGACTGGGATCGACCGGCGCTGGTCTCCTTAATCCGACAACACGGGGGAACCCTCACGGATTATCAACTCCAAAGCGGCGCTCAGTGTCGGGGCTTAGTAGAATTTTGCTGGAACCATACCACCCTGCTGGCTCGGGCCGTCGATCCGACCTTGACCTACCTTCAGGTGTTTTACGGCGACCTGGAGAGGGTTTTGCGTCTCCAAGCGCAATTGGGGGAGGAAGTAATGATTCACCTCGAATGGCTCCGAGTCGGCGGTAATCCCACCCCCGCCGGTTTGCCCCTAGTGCGTTACCAGAGTGCCGAACGCCTCGGGGAAATTATTCGCCTTCATCAGGAGGCGGGAGCCGTCGTTGCCAACCCCCACGCCTATACCCTAGAGGGCGGGGGAACCGGGCCCCTCAAGCCGGCGCTGTTAGACCTCAAGCGCCGAGCCGACCCCTTCAACCTACTCAACCCCGGGAAAATTGAGGCCCTACTCTGAGTCTGGATTACCGCCGACACTGCCCAGGTCTAAACAGTAACCCGCGCCGTAAACCGTTTTAATATAGCGGGGGCGCCGAGGCTCCGGCTCTAATTTAGTTCGGAGATGGCGGATATGCACCCGAATCGTTTCAATATCGTCGTCCGGCTCGTAGCCCCAGACTTCCTTGAGGATTTCGCTGGGGGAAACGGTCTGCCCGTGGCGCTGGAGCAGGCAGTGGAGCAGTTCAAATTCCAAATGGGTGAGTTTGATGCGCTGGTCAAACCAGATCACCTCAAAACGCTCCGGGATCAGGGTCAGGCAACCAAAACTGAGGATTTCCGAATGCTTGGCCGCCTGGGGGATGCGGTCTGTTCGCCGTAGGAGTGCCCGCACCCGAGCCAACATTTCTTCGACGTCAAAGGGTTTGGTCAGGTAATCGTCGGCGCCGGCGTTAAAACCTTCGATTTTGTCCTGGATTTGCCCCAGCGCCGTCAGCATCAAGATGGGAATATCAGCGGTGCGGGCTTCTCGCCGTAGGCGCTGGCAGACGGTAAAACCGTCCACCTTGGGAAGCATCAGATCCAGCATGATCAGATCCGGCTGGACTTGGAGCGCCAGGGCTTGGCCCTGAATCCCGTCCTCGGCTTGACTGATGTCGTAGCCCGCCATTTCCAGGTTAATGGACACCAGTTCGGAGATGGCTGGATCATCGTCGATAATCAAGATTCGAGGCATTGAGTCGTGGAAAGGCGTTAG
Source organism: Cyanobacteriota bacterium (assembly GCA_046304295.1). Lineage (GTDB taxonomy): Bacteria > Cyanobacteriota > Cyanobacteriia > Cyanobacteriales > Microcystaceae > Synechocystis. The sequence continues at coordinate 2,929 of JBKCES010000284.1, forward strand.
GTTGGGAGTCAGTTAAAACAGTTTAATTAAAAAGCGGTCGTTAAGGCGGGATGCTTCCCGGCAAGTTCCTAGACCCTCTAGGAGATTATAGCCATCAACAGCGATTTCCCCATCACGACCCATCTTCTAAGCCTCGGATTAGTTGCTATACTGACTCAGATTATTCACTGCTTGAATAGTTTTAATGAAGTTCAACGTTGCACTCAGCCGGAGTCCTTCCCCCTACGCGCCATGCTTAACCCAGATTTAGCGGCCATTGAACTGTCCGCCGACGACTACCAACGCTACTCCCGCCATATTATCCTGCCCGAAGTGGGGCTAGAGGGCCAAAAACGCATCAAAGCCGCTAGCGTCCTCTGCGTGGGCACCGGGGGCCTCGGCTCGCCGCTCCTGCTCTATCTCGCCGCCGCCGGGGTGGGGCGCATCGGCATCGTGGATTTTGATATTGTCGATAGCTCCAACCTCCAGCGCCAGATTATCCACGGCACCTCCTGGGTCGGCAAACCCAAAATCGCCTCCGCTAAAAATCGGATTTTGGAAATCAACCCCTACTGTCAGGTGGATCTCTACGAAACCCAACTGAGCGCGGCCAACGCCCTCGATATTTTGGCGCCCTACGATATTGTCATCGACGGCACCGATAATTTCCCCACCCGCTACCTCACCAACGACGCCTGCGTCTTGTTGAATAAACCCAACGTTTACGGCTCCATCTTTCGCTTTGAAGGGCAAGCCACCGTCTTCAACTACCAGGACGGCCCCAACTACCGAGATCTCTACCCCGAGCCGCCGCCGCCGGGGATGGTTCCCTCCTGCGCGGAAGGGGGCGTTTTGGGCGTTCTTCCCGGTATTGTCGGCACCATCCAAGCCACCGAAGCCCTGAAAATTATCCTCGGCGCTCCCAATACCCTCAGCGGTCGCCTCCTGCTGTTTAACGCGTGGGAGATGAAGTTCCGGGAATTGAAACTACGCCCCAACCCCGAGCGTCCAGTGATTACGGAACTGATCGACTACGACCAATTCTGCGGTATTCCCCAAGCCAAAGCCGCCGAAGAGGCCCAAAAAGCGGCGCTGGCGGAAATGACTGTTCTGGAACTGAAGGCGCTGGTGGATCAGGGCTTGCCCAACACGGTCTTAATCGATGTCCGCAATCCCAACGAGTACGACATCGCCCGCATTCCCAGTGCCGTTTTAATCCCTCTGCCGGATATTGAAGCCGGCCCCGGCGTGGAAAAAGTCCGCTCCTTGCTCAACGGGCGCCAGCTCATCGCCCACTGCAAAATGGGCGGACGCTCCGCCAAGGCGCTGGGCATTCTCCGGGAGGCCGGTATTGAGGGGATTAATGTCAAGGGCGGCATCAATGCGTGGAGTCAGGAAATTGACCCTAGCGTTACCCAGTACTAAATAAGAATCAACGAAGAGTGACTCTAGCAGTCCTCAATGGAGCGCCTCCCTCACTCCATTGCAAGCCGCCATAGGCAGAATACGGGTGTTGGTCTCTAGGGCTTAAGGGCCACAAAAAAGGCAAACCCGCGGGTTCGCCTCTGACGGTTTTATCAAGTCTGGAGAAGGGTTTTGGGAGCAACCTAATTGTTGTCGTCCTCCACGGCGGCCCAGCTATTGGGGTTGCTGAGTTTGGTGCGGAGGGGAACCACCCGGGCCGTCGTCATCCGGTCCCAGTTAGATCCTGATTGGTTCAGCGCCTCGTGGGAACCCTGACCGCCGCCGATCCAGGCTTTCACCCAATAGATCCCGTTTTGGTTGGCGCCGGAGGGACAATCCCCCGCGTGACCGCCGCCGCTCATATCCACAGTGTAGGTCGGCGCCCAGAAAAAGATGCTACAGACCGAAGCGTTACCTGTAGTCTCAAAGGTTCCAGTACTTGTTGCGCCGATAATGTTAACGTTGGTGGCATCGCAACCGGTAACGCCGTCGCAGTTATGGGCGATGGCGCCGCCGCCGCCCACGTCAATATCGCCGTTGACAAAGAGAACGACTTTTTGACCGGGGGTAAAGATCAGACTTTCGTTGTTGCCAATATCAATGGAGTTAGCCGCATAGTAGTAGGTTTGGGTGGCGGCGTGGTAATTGGTGGAACTGGTGTTGTGGGTGGATAGGGGTAAAGTGAGATCGTTATTCACCGTCCCTAAACTATGGGTCGTCACCCCGGTCGGCGCCGTTGTCGGCGGAGTAGGCATGGGAATTTGGGTCATTTGGGGCGGGGTCATGCCGTTAGGCAGAGCCAAGCGAATGGCTTTATCGCCGTTAGCGGCGTTATTAGCGGAGCGGTATTCGGTGTAACCAGCGGAACTGCCGTTACCCGCCGTGGTTGTCAACGAACCGGGGTTAATACTACAGTCGTAGACCACTTCGGCATCGAGGGTACCGGGGTTGTTGTTGTTCTGACCCGCCTGCAAATATTCTTTCACCCAGAGGCCGGGGAAAATGGAACTGGGAATGACGACGGCATTTGGCTCCACGGGGAAGGTCACATTCATGTCGGTCGAGGCGATGCGCTGACCGTCCTGACCGACCACTAAACCCTGAAGCTTAGTGGTGGCAACTTTGTTAGTATCGTCCCAACTGTAGGTTTTGAAACGAAACTTGGTAGTCCAATTGTTGCTATTACCGGGTAGGGCAATGGCTTGGGCTGTGTTGGCTACAGTATTCAGGAGTGGAGTCAGTTCTCCCAGCGCCGCCGTTCTAAGCGCCGTATTGGATTGATTCGCCAACGCGCAACTATCAGTTTTAGTCGCCGTCACTAACTCCGTAATGGGGCCGTCGTCTGCCGTGGTACTGGTCTGAGCCGCCGCGACAATAGCCTGCCACTCGCTCATGTCTTTATCCGCTAGGTGAGGATATTTGGCCAAAAATTGTTGAAGACGGGTAAACCCCGCCTCTGCGGCGGCGTTAGCTTGACTCTTGGCTTTTTGGGCCACGACTTTGTTATTATCCCCCATGCCTTGCACCACCATGGTGGCGCCGACAACGGCAATGACCAGACCGGTCATCATAATGAGGGGCAGGACAAAGCCTTTTTGAGGTCGGGGGCCGAGATGACAAAGCCAGAGGCGATAAAATTTGCTGTTCACGGGGTTTTCTCCTGTAACTTAAGAACGCTTCAACAGACTTTCACTCTCATCCTACGGTTTAGATCGCATCGTGGCGGTGATTTAGGTCATTAATTGTAGTGATCTTAATCACAGATCCCTGTGTTTATACCTAAACTTGCCCCATCGCCATGGCCGGAGAGCCTTGTGTGTTGACTCGTTTTTTGGTAACCGAGTCCCGGGCCGTTAGAGCGGTCTAGGGGCTGGTTAAGATAGGAGCTTCGCCCCGCCTTCGAGAACGGCGCATCCAAACAAACGCTCCGAGAAGGCGGCGGTTCTCTTCATCGTCAACTCGCCTAAACCCATGCTTTATCCCCCCTTCCCCTGGCGGCGAGCGCTCTTGGCGCTGACCGCAATCTTCCTCAGCGCCGCCCTCTATTTCGGTTTTCAGAGCCAAAGCGCCGCCACCTCCCTAGAAGCCCAAGCTCGACAGTCCCTACCCCTAGAAACGGCGCTGAGCAACGGCAAACCGACCCTAACGGAGTTTTACGCCAACTGGTGCCGTAGTTGCCAAGCCATGGCCCCGGATTTGGCGAAACTCAAGCAAGAGTATGGCGATCGCGTTAACTTTGTGATGTTAAACGTTGATAACAGTAAATGGCTCCCGGAGGTTTTACGCTACCGGGTGGACGGCATCCCTCACTTCGTTTTCCAGGACGCCGGGGGAACTCCCGTGGCCCAGGCCGTGGGGGAATTGCCCCAGGAGATCATGGCCGCCAACCTGACGGCGCTGATGGACGGAGAACTGCTCCCCTACGCCCATTCCCAGGGGCAGACCTCCCCCTTAGCGGAGGCGCCGACCCCGGCCCCTTCCGCGGAACCCCGCAGTCACGGAGCGCCGGCTCAGCCCTAATTTTTATGCTCGGCTAAAACCGCCGCCGTTACTTTATCCGGCGCGGGCTGGAGGTGGTCGTACTGCCAGGTAAAGGCTCCGACGCCGAGGGTAGAGGAGCGCAGTTCCACAATAAAGTTCTGCATTTCCGCCTGGGGCAGATAGGCCGACACCTGGTCCCAGCCTTTCCAATCGGGACGGGGTTCATAGCCTAAAATTTGTCCCCGGTGACCGCTCACCAGTTGTAAAACCTTGGCTGTAAATTCCCCCGGCGCCGAGACCACCACCGTTAAGACCGGTTCTAGGAGCAAGGGGTCGCATTTAGCCATTCCCTCCGTCATGGCGATGCGGGCCGCCTGTTTAAAGGCCTGCTCGGAACTATCGACGTTGTGGTAGGAGCCGTCGGTTAAGGTCACGCCGATGTCCACCACCGGAAATCCCAGGGGCCCCTTGGCTAAATAATCCCGCACCCCCATTTCCACTCCCGGAATGTACTGTTTGGGCACCACGCCCCCCACAATAGTTTCCCGGAAGCTAAAGCCCGCCCCCCGCTCCCGGGGTTCAAGGGTCAAATGGACATCCCCAAAGGCGCCGTGGCCGCCGGTTTGGTGTTTATAGCGCCCCTGAATCTGGGTGGATTTGCGGATGGTTTCTTTATAGGGCGTATGGGGCGCTTGGGTAACGAGGGGCAGATTATATTTGCGCCGCAGACGCTCCAGCGCCACCTGGAGGTGAATTTCCCCTTGACCCCAGAGGATCACTTCCTGGGTTTCCTCCCGTTGCTCCCAGGTTAAAGCAGGGTCTTCTTCCAACAGTTTCCCTAGGGCGGCGCTCAGTTTCACCTCGTCCTTGCGGTTTTCCGGGGCAATAGCCAAGGCGTAAACCGGCTCCAGAACCGGCGCTGCGGGTAACGGCTTTTTCAAGGGAGTCGGCGCTAGGGTCTCTCCGGTTTTAATCCCCTCCATCCGTCCCAGGGCCACAATCTCCCCGGCCTGGGCGGTTTGCTGAGACTGTTGTTGCCCGCCAAAAAGACGGTAAATCCCCCCGGGGCGGACGCCGTTTAAGGTCGCGCCTTCCGTTAAGGTTCCCTGCCAGACCCGGACGAGGGACAGTTTTCCCCCCTGGGGTGTGAAGTAGGTTTTCAGGACTTGCAGGACCGGCTCGCCTTCCGCGGTCACCTTCAAACCCCGGCGCTCCGCCGTGACCGCCGGTTCCGGCGCTTCGGCCACTAGAGCCTCTAACAAGGGCCGAGTCCCAAAATCCTGCTCCGCGACCCCCAATAAAACCGGCACAATTAAATCGGCGCCCAGTTCCGCTTTGAAATCGGCGGTAATTTCCCCCTGGGGCGGTTGAATCTCCTCTAGTAGCTCTTCTAAGAGATGGTCGTCAAACTCCGCCAGCGCCTCTAGCATTTCCTGACGGGTTTCCTGTTCTTCCTCTGCCAATTCCGGGGGCAGAGGCGCCGGGTCGGCGGGGGCGTTGAGATGGTAATGGTAAGCTTGCTCGGTAATGAGATCAATATAACCGACTAAATTTTGCTCCTGATAAATGGGGTACTGTTGGGGCACCAGGGGACGGCTGGAAACGGTTTTCAGCGCCTGAAGAATTTCCCGAAAACTATTCTTGGCCCGGTCCATCTTGTTCAGAAAAACCAGGTGGGGAATTTCCCAATCGTCCAAAAACTTAAACACCGGCGCTAGGGTTAAAACCCGACTGACGTCCGCTTCGCAGACAATAACCGCGGTTCCCGCCCCCACCAGGGCGCTGGTGGTCTCCTGGGCGAACTCAATGGAGCCGGGACAATCCATGAACGTGAACCGCAAATCCTGATGCTCTAAACTGGCGACCCCCACCTCCACGCTCATCTGGCGCTCCTTCGCTTCGGCGCTGGCGTCGCCCACCGTCGTCCCGTCTTTAATCGCTCCTTTGCGACTGAGAGCGCCGCTGACCCAAAGCAGGCTCTCCAATAATGTTGTTTTGCCGCTACCGTAGGGCCCCACTAGGGCCACATTGCGGAGATTGCCGCTTGTCGTTGGACTCGTCGTCATGGGATTTTCGTTGAACTGAAATTAAACTGCTACTGTGAGCCTAGCCCAGATAGCCGGTCGCGGCGCCGACTTAATTTATTTTTACATTTCACGCTAGGGTAGGGTAAACCCTAATGGAGTAAGGGTTATAGACTTTTGGATGTACCCATAGGTTGTTTTTATATTACTAGTCTGCTTGCATGAATTTAGCGACGGCGCTAAGCTTTGGTCACGGCATTATAATGCACTTGTTCTCGTTGATGATGATGCAAGTCAGAGCCGGTAGAAAAGATGTTCAACGAAATTAAGGCAACTTTATTATGAATGACGACAACTCTTCCCAACCGTCAATGTCCGCACCGCTTTCTAGCTTAGGTAAAGATCTGACAGCCGTTTCAGCCAAGCTCAGGGGAGCATCTCACTTTTGTAATCTGGACGGGCAGGATGCCCATCCCACAGGAAAAATGAGTGGAACAGGCATCTTGCCTGTACAAATCTGAGATGCTCCCAAGCTCAGTTCTGATTTGTGGGGATTGGCCGCAAGTTCTCCTCCGCTAGCCGAAACCCAAGTCGCAGGAAGCCTAACGGTCACTATGGCAGGCCTAAATGGGTGGTGAACACAATCAAAGGATTATCCCCCCCAACCCCCCTTGGAAAGGGGGGCGTGAATTGAACCCCGTTCATGGTTTGCTTGGGACTGCTATACTACCGACTATTGGCAAATTCAGGACGGCCGTCTTGCGATGGAAGCCACTGCCGTCGAGAGTGAGGAACTTCTCCTTGCTCAACTCCAGTCCCTCGGTTTAGAACAGGGCACCCAATGGGGGCGGGTCGTTTCTGGGTCTCTGCCCTTCGATGCCCTAGCGCAAGTCGCTGAATTGGAAAATCTTGGCTTTTTGCGGGCCAGTCTATCGCCCCGTTACCAACGCCCTTGAGGTTAATCCCGATGATGTCGGCGCCGGGGAGTGTGAGGCGGTGACCGTCAACTTGGGAAGACGGCACTGTGCGGATTCATTCCCTAGAATGGGGCAGACCTTAAGGCGATTAGAGGGAGAAGCCCTGAAAAATCATGCTTCCCAAATGATTCATTATCTGAATCCCAAGCTTAGAATAGAAAGAAGAGGAAAGCGAACAATGTCCGCTACCGCTAGGGAATTGGTGTGTTTGTGAAATTGACTCCGGCAATATTCTGCCCTTAATTCTTGTCGTTTTTCAGTTCTATCTAGGAGAAATCGATCATGTTCAGCCTCGACGACTATGGCCAAGCCCTGGCCTCCTCTTTTTTATTTTACGAAGCCCAGCGATCCGGGGTTTTACCCGCTACTAATCGGATTCCCTGGCGTCGCAATTCCGCCCTGGGAGACGCAACGGCGCGGTACGACGCCAATAACAATGGTCAACTGGAAAGTAACGAAACCCTCAGTCGGGACTTAGCCGGGGGCTATTACGATGCGGGCGACCGGATGAAGTACGCTTACCCCTTGGCAAGTTCTTTGACCCTTCTAAGCTGGGGAGCTACGCAGTATCAAGGCGCCTACGAAGCTATGGGTCAATTAGACGAGGCGCTGGACGCAATTAAATGGGGAACCGATTGGCTCCTCAAGGCCCACGAAACCACAGGGACGGGAGCGTCCCTACAAACGGTCCGGCTCTGGGGTCAGGTGGGGCGCACCAGCACGGATCACAATAATATTTCCGACGATCAAAATATCGCTCTGCCCCGTCCCGCCTACTTTATCAATGCCAGCAAACCTGGCTCCGATTTAGCCGCCGAAGTGGCCGCCTCCTTTGCCTCCGCCTCTATTCTCTTTCGGGCCACGGACAGCGCCTACGCCGACCAACTGCTCAACCATGCTCAGGCGCTGTACAAATTCGCCTACCAATACCAGGGGCGCTATTCCAACGTCATTACCGATACCGCCTATCCTTCTAGTAACTACAACGACGACTTGGCTTGGGGTGCCGTCTGGCTCCATAAAGCCATTAAGTCCGTTAATGGCAACATTAATGAAACCTTTAGCTGGGCGGGCAATCAAACCTATTTGCAAATCGCCAAGAGCAAAAACCTCGGGCTGGGAAACTGGACTCAGACCTGGGGCGATAAGGAGTACGGAACAGCGGTCTTAATTGCCCAGGAAGATCCCTCCTACGATAAAACCGGTCTGGAAAACTGGCTCAATTATTGGACGGAGCCTGGCACCGGCCACATCGCCTATAGCCCCGGCGGTCTGGCTTTTTTAAGTCAATGGGGATCGTTACGTTCCACGGCTAATACGGCCTTTTTAGCGGCGGTCTATAGCGACACGGTGCGGGATTATAACGGTCGCTACGCTAATTTTGCCCAGTCCCAAATTGACTATATGCTGGGGGACAACCCCCGTAATTCCAGCTATTTAGTGGGTTTCGGCTCCAACTATTCCCGCAATCCCCACCACGCCAACGCTCACCTTAACTACAACCCGGCCTACAACGGCTCTAATGGTTGGACGGTCTTTAATAGCAATACCCCTAACTACAATCTTCTCACCGGCGCCCTGGTGGGAGGCCCCGGCTCCGCCAATGATTTCGACTATCAGGACAACCGCCTCGATTATGTCCGCAACGAAGTGGCGCTGGACTATAACGCCGCCTTTACCGGAGTTTTAGCTTATCTTGTTGATAGCTCTTCTACTATTGTCATTGAAGCGGTAGGCAATACCCAGTTGCTCAAAGACAGTGGGAATAAGTACTTTGTCCAAGGGGGAAGTAACACCCCCGTCGCCATAAAAAATGGTACGACCCACATTTACCAAGGAATCTATAGCGGTTGGCAAACCTTAGCCGCAGAGACCGTCAATGGCGTTAATCAAGTCCTATGGGCGAGTCCGGGGACAAACACCATGCACGTGTGGGTCATGAATAGCGACTGGACGCGAACTTCCACTCAAAACATCGGTAGTCTAACCTCCGGTGCCGCCTATACCCAAGAAACGATCTTTGGGGTAGATGCCAACGGCGACGGCGCTATTGGTATCCCTCCTACTGCTGTCATTGAAACGGTAGGCAATACCCAGTTGTTCAAAGACGGAGCGAATAAGTACTTTGCCCAGGTGGGAAGTAACACCCCCGTCGCCATCAAAAACGGTACGACCCACATTTACCAAGGAATCTATAGCGGTTGGCAAACCTTAGCCGCAGAGACCGTCAATGGCGTTAATCAAGTCCTGTGGGCGAGTCCGGGGACAAACACCATGCACGTGTGGGTCATGAATAGCGACTGGACGCGAACTTCCACTCAGAACATCGGCAGTCTGACCTCCGGCGCTGCTCTTGCTCAAGAAACAGTCTTTGGGGTAGATGCCAACGGTGATGGAATCATTGGCAGTCTATCTGCACTTGCTAGTGCGGAGGGCAACACCTTGGTTGTCCGCTTTGGAGAATCCACCACTACGGCCCTAGACCGGATCAGCGATTTCGTCATCGGCGCCGATAAAATTGATTTACTCACTCAAGGCGGCGCCGCCTTGAATGCCCCTGTTGCCTTTACCCGAGCGACTGATAGCGCGACGACAAAGATTAACACCATCGTTACCAATGTCTTCGCCGATGCCGACGGGGCGACCGCAGGTAATCAAGCACTAGAACTTGACAGCGCCACTTTAGTCAAGGCAAACACGGCCACTTACCTCATCGTTAACGACGGCACGGCGGGTTTCCAAAGCGCCAACGATTTGGTAATTAACTTCACTGGTATTACCGGGACTTTACCGGCGCTAGGGACGATTCCTGTGGCTAATTTCTTCGTCTAGTTTGATTTAAACGAATGGGGGGTTAATCCTCCCTTTAGTTTATCACTCAATCCATGATCCGAAGTACAACCGCCGACAGTGAGAAACTTATCGCCCTAGCCATTATCAAACGGAGTTCATGAACTGTCGTCTCTGTCTGGGTTACCCCATCGTTAAACTTTTAGACTACCCATAGGGCTTGTTTGAGGTTGGCAAAGTTAAGGTGGGACACTTGGTTCAGTGACAGATGGGGATGGCGTAGAAAGTGACGACCGATGAGCATGGCCAAGTAGTGGGAGGCGTAGGGCAAAAAGTCTGAGCCGCTGTGATTAAGTTTGGTTTTTTTCCTAAGTGCCGGCGCTTTTTTCGGAAGTCGTCTGCGACGTTTTTATTTAACGTTTTTTCTTACGATTCTTTTTTCGAGACAAATTTTGCTGTTTTTGTTTTGCTTTTTTCTTCGGATCAGCCTTCGCTTTACTGAGATCGGCTCCCTTGAAAGAACTCGGCTGAGCGGCGCTTGACGGTTGCGCCTGCAAACTCAAAGAATACTTTTCTAGCTCTGTCGCCAGTATCCTTTCTAATTCTGCATGTTGTTTGTCCTGTTCTTCTGGAGATTGAAAACAGAACCAGCTTTCCATCTCCCCAATGGCGCTATCGATCAACTGATAATTTTTAAGTTTGCGTTGTGTCGCTAGGGTTTCCTCTAGGGTATTTTCAGTAAACTGTTTGTTGACTTCATTGCGATTCACATAAAGGGGGTCGACGAGGTTAGCGTCAAATAATTCGTCAATCAATCCTCTTAATTCCGTCCCGTGAATATTGAGACATTGGCAGGTTAAATGCGCCGCTAAATAGGCCAACGCTTCGTCTGATGTGTCTCCTAATTCTAAATAGTGTCTCCCAATTGTCTCGAAGTTGGACAATAGTTCCTCCCGAGAAAGCTGACTATCTAAATAGAGAATGACTAAGGCTTGTATCCCTGCGCCTTGGACGTATTCATCGCCGGCCTCATTAATTAACCGCAGGAGTGGGCTTAGATTACCATCATAAACAGAGGCAAGCACACTCGTCAGATTTTCTGTAATGAAATCGCCAAATAGAGCATCGGCATTTTCCCCGGCTTCAAGCATCAGATCGACGATCAAGGGATAGGCCCTTTGTTCCCGAAACTCTGCCAACAGTAAGAAACTATAGATATGTAGGTAGAATTCACCAGAAACCTCTTCGCCAAAGAGATCGCAAAATTTTCCTTTCCATTCTTCTAGTTTGGCTAATAAAAATGGCGTTAGTTCTTCTTTTTGCTGACTGGCCGCTTCTAAGGCTTCCCTCGGTAACTCGTTGGAAAAATACTCTAGAGCTTGCAGGATTTCGTTAACGTTCATCATCGGCGCTGAAGGAAAAGTTACTGGTGCCAGTCTAAATTATATCAATCTTTTGCCGTCGCAGTCCCCCAATCGTCAGGTGAAAGATTTTATCCCCCCTAGCCGGGAGCATCTCAGATTTGCAATAAGCATAAATACCCATTGAGTTTTTGTCGATTTCAAGGTATGATTAGACGACTTAAAATAGCTAAAAATCAATCATCCAACAAAGGATCCAAAATGACACCTGAACTCAAAGCTCGTA
>JBKCES010000285.1:0-12327 GCA_046304295.1 Cyanobacteriota bacterium
GTTAACAACCACCCTAGATCCAGTCCCTGGAGACCATCCGCGTGAATAAAAATAATAAAAAATGGCGCAACGCCGGACTATACGCCCTTTTATTAATTGTCGTCCTGGCGCTGGTGACGGCCTTTTTCGACCGTCAGCCCCCGGCCCGGGAAGCGCTCACCTATAGCGAATTTGTCCAAAAAGTCGAAAGCAACCAGATCGATCGGGTTAACCTCAGTGCCGACCGGACTCAAGCCCAGGTGCCCAACCCCAACGGCGGTCAGCCCTATCTGGTTAACCTGCCCAACGACCCGGATTTAATTAATCTTTTAACTCAAAATAACGTCGATATCGCCGTCCAACCCCAGAGCGACGATAGTTTCTGGTTCCGAGTAGCCAGCACCCTCTTTTTACCCGTCCTGTTACTGGTGGGTTTATTCTTTCTGCTCCGGCGGGCCCAAACCGGCCCCGGCTCCCAGGCCATGAACTTCGGTAAGTCCAAAGCTCGGGTGCAGATGGAACCCCAAACCCAGGTCACCTTTGGGGATGTGGCCGGTATTGAGCAGGCCAAATTGGAACTGACGGAAGTGGTGGATTTCTTGAAAAACGCCGACCGCTTCACCGCCATCGGCGCCAAAATTCCCAAGGGCGTTCTCCTAGTGGGGCCTCCCGGAACCGGGAAAACCCTCCTAGCCAAGGCGGTGGCCGGGGAAGCCGGAGTGCCATTCTTTAGTATTTCCGGATCGGAATTCGTGGAAATGTTCGTCGGCGTCGGCGCTTCTCGGGTGCGGGATCTGTTTGAACAGGCCAAAGCCAGTGCCCCCTGTATTGTCTTTATCGATGAAATCGACGCCGTGGGGCGCCAACGGGGCGCCGGTTTAGGGGGCGGTAACGACGAACGGGAGCAGACCCTGAACCAACTCCTGACGGAAATGGACGGTTTTGAGGGCAACACCGGTATTATTATCATCGCCGCCACCAACCGTCCCGACGTCCTCGATGCGGCGCTTCTGCGGCCCGGACGCTTTGACCGGCAGGTGGTGGTGGATCGACCCGACTACGCCGGCCGCCAGGAAATCCTCAATGTCCACGCTCGGGGCAAAACCCTGTCTAAAGACGTGGATTTGGATAAAATCGCCCGCCGCACCCCCGGCGTCACCGGCGCCGATTTGTCGAACTTGCTGAACGAAGCCGCCATTCTCGCCGCCCGCCGCAGTTTGACGGAAATCTCCATGGACGAGATCAACGATGCCATCGACCGGGTCTTGGCGGGGCCGGAGAAGAAAAATCGGGTGATGAGCGAAAAACGCAAAACCTTGGTGGCTTACCACGAAGCGGGTCACGCCCTCGTCGGCGCTTTGATGCCGGACTACGACCCGGTGCAAAAAATCAGCATCATTCCCCGAGGTCGGGCCGGCGGCTTAACCTGGTTTACCCCCAGCGAAGACCGCATGGAATCGGGCCTCTACTCCCGCTCCTACCTGCAAAACCAGATGGCGGTGGCCCTAGGAGGCCGGGTCGCAGAAGAAATCATCTTCGGGGAAGAAGAAGTCACCACCGGCGCTTCTAACGACCTGCAACAGGTGGCCCGGGTGGCCCGCCAAATGGTGACCCGCTTCGGTATGAGCGAGCGCCTCGGCCCCGTGGCCCTGGGTCGTCAGGGCGGCGGCGTTTTCCTCGGTCGGGACATCGCCTCTGACCGGGACTTTTCCAACCAGACCGCCGCGGCCATTGACGAGGAAGTGAGCCAACTGGTGGATCAAGCCTATCAGCGAGCCAAGGAAGTACTGGTCAATAACCGCCCGGTGCTGGATCAGTTGGCTACCATGCTGGTGGAAAAAGAAACCGTAGACGCTGAAGAGCTTCAGACCATTCTGGGGCAGAACGACGCCCGTCTGGCGGCGCTGGCCTAGGGTTTCCTAGAATCCCCCTCAATCCTCCATTCCAGGGCTACGGTGTACACAGATCTTGGCTTAAGGACTCAGTTTTGGGGTTTGATCCCCCTAAATCCCCCTTTGCAAGAGGGACTTTGAAGCCGATTCCCCCCTTATAAAGGGGGGTTAGGGGGGATCTGGACACTTGTATGTACACAGTAGCCTTTCCAAGGGGGGGCTAGGGGGGTTAAAACCGGGAGGTGGTAGGCTAGAAAATACCGCTTGTTAAGCATCAACTGTTAGTTAGAGTAGGGAGAACGCCTAGCAATGAATTATTCCGGTTCTGTGGGCACCGCATCATACCAGAGCGACGCCGGTAATCGTCTGTTTGTCTATGAAGTTGCGGGTCTGAGTCAAAATCCCCTGACGGATGGCCTTGAATATGCCATTCGCCGCAGTGGTAGCGTATTTATTACGGTTCCCCTTAAACGGATGAATCAGGAAATGCGTCGTATTACCCAACTGGGCGGCAAAATCCTCAGTATTAAGCCGTTGAACGGGGATACGCCTCTGCCCTTTACCAAGCCGGCGCCGACCCCCTATGAACCGGCGTCGGTTGTCGCCCATTCCGCTCAACCTCAGCCCCAGCCTATGACTCCAGCTAAAGCCAAATCCGACGATATTCCCGTCAATATCTACCGTCCCAACAGCCCCTTTGTGGGCAAGTGTTTAGAAAACTATCCCCTGGTGGGGGAAGGCGGTGTCGGCATTGTTCAACACGTCACCTTTGACCTCTCCGGCGGCGATCTCCGTTATGTGGAAGGCCAAAGCATCGGCGTCATTCCCCCCGGCGCCGACGACCGGGGCAAGCCCAATAAGTTGAGACTTTACTCCATCGCCTCCACCCGCCACGGCGACTTTGGCGACGACAAAACCATTTCCCTCTGCGTGCGGCAGTTGGAGTACGACCACCCGGAAACCGGCGAGAAAGTCTACGGCGTCTGCTCCACCTATCTCTGCAACATTAAGCCGGGGGACGAAATCCGCCTCACGGGCCCCGTGGGTAAAGAAATGCTCCTGCCCCCCGACGAGGACGCTAATATTATCATGCTAGCTACTGGCACCGGCATTGCTCCCTTCCGGGCCTACCTCTGGCGCATGTTTAAAGAGCGCCCTGCGGAATATCAGTTTAAAGGTCTAGCTTGGTTAATTTTCGGAATTCCCAAATCTCCGAACATTCTTTACCAGGAAGATCTGGAAAAACTGGCGGCGGAATTTCCCGACAACTTCCGCTTAACCTACGCCATCAGCCGGGAGCAACAAAACCCCGAGGGCGGTCGGATGTATATTCAGCACCGAGTGGCGGAATACGCCGAGGAAATTTGGAACTTGATGCAGAATCCCAAAACCCACACCTATATGTGCGGTCTGAAAGGGATGGAGCCGGGCATCGAAGAAGCCCTCGGCGTTCTGGCGGAAAACAACGGCGTCAAGTGGTCTGATTTCCAAAAACAAATGAAGAAAGAACACCGCTGGCACGTGGAAACCTATTAAGTTCTGGTTAATTTTTACCGTCCCCCCTAGACTCACGGGTTTAGGGGGGATTTTTATGGGTGATTGTCTAAGGGACTGTTTAATAAGGGTCGATCAGCCCCCTAAATCCCCCAACTTTGGGGGACTGTGACGACCGTTCTCCCCAGAATTGGGGGGTTAGGGGGGCCTTCAAAACAACCTCTAAGGGAATTTACTGATTTTCCCAGCACCGTTGTAAATATTCTTATTAATTATCTGTAAAGGTAAAGAATTATAACGCTGTTGATTGACGGGTCGTCTTATTTTTCTATACTCGAAGATAGAAGCAGAAAGTAAATTCATTTTTTCTACCTCGCTGTCTCTCCTTCCTGATAATTAGAACAACATTTTTGTTGTTTTAGTCCCCGGCACCGCTACCCTTTTACCTTTCGAGGGTCAACCATGAAGATCTCACCGACGGAAATCCTGCCCCAACTCAAAGCCGAGCTTGAGCGCCTGAGCCAACAAAAGGCTACGGGTATTCTCTGGCTCCAACAGAGCGGGATTCCCCTCAAGCTCTATCTCCTCTCCGGGCGCCTGCAATACGTCACCGACGGGGAACACCGGATGCGGCGCTGGAAACGGGCGCTGTTTCAACACTGTCAAGGCTGGACAGCTCCGACGCAAATTTTAAACAGTCAGCCCTGGGAATACGATTTTCTCTACCAGGGGATTAGTAAGAGTAAATTAACCCTTGATCAAGCTAAGCAGGTGATCAGTTCCGTCGCCGAGGAGTGTTGGCACGAGTTGGCGTTGGCCCAGGACGTAGAAATGGACTGGCGCCCCGGTGACCGCCTCAAATCCACCTTTTCCTATTTTCTCAGTCTCTCCATGGGGGAAATTCACCCCGACTTGAGAAAGGCGGAGGAAATGCACCAAGCTTGGCACCAAGCCAAGTTGGATCAATATCGCCCTAGTTTATCGCCGGTTTTGACCCCTAAAGGCACGGGACTGAATAACGCGGCCATTCAGAAATACCTTAACGGGCAGTTCACCATCTGGGACGTGGCCCTGCAACTCAAGCAACCCATCCCCAAGGTGATGCAGGCGCTCCTAGTTTGGCAGAGCAAGGGACTGTTGGAATTTAAAACCATCCCCGATCTAGCGGCGCCGGTGCAGGAAATGGAAGAAGAGGCCGTGACGGCTCCCGCTGAGGTTACTGCGGCGGCGACTCCCCAAACGCCCAAAGCGGCGCCGGTGGCGAGCGGTTCCGGTAAATTGGTCGCTTGTATTGACGATAGCCCCATTGTGGTGCATAACCTCAAGACGATTTTAGAACCGGCGGGTTTTCGGATTTTGAGTATTCAGGAACCGATGGCGGGCTTCGCTCAGTTGATTGAGCATAAACCGGATCTAATTTTATTAGATCTTAATATGCCCAACGCCAACGGTTACAGCATTTGTAAATTCCTGCGGGAAACCCCGGTCTTTGGTAAAACACCGATTATTATTTTGACCGCTCAGGATAATGTCATTGACCGCACCCGCGCTAAGTTGGCCGGCGCCAATGATTTTATTAGCAAACCCCCGGAACCCCAGGCGCTGATTAAATTACTACGAACTTATTTGTCTCCGGCCACTTCAGAGGGCGGGAGTCCAAATTTCATTCCCCAAATGGCTTAACAGATATCAGATGACAGATATCAGTTATCAGTGATGACTGAGTCTAATTTGCAAGCTAAAGTTTCTGATTCCTCTCCCTCGGAGGGGTTAGGGGTGGGTGAGCTTCTCAAGGTTAGAACCCCTCCCAAGAGGGGGAGTTAGATTAGCGGCGCTCAATTCCCCTCCCTTAGAGGATTGGCAGGCTTCGTCTGACGGGGTGGTCTTTTGCTATGCCAACCCCTTAAGGCCTCTTGCTTAGAATAGCTTTTGGTGTTCGAAAATCGGCGCCAGAGCTAACTTTTTCCTGGCGATCTTCCAGCGCCGTTAAGAAAGGAAGGGGAAATCTTAAAAAAAGCTTAAGAATGAAAAAAAAGCGGATCTCTTCCGAAATTTCCTCTACTCTAAAAAGTAGGCGTTCGAAGTTCTTTGGTTTCGAGGTTTTTCTCCAGTCTCCGTAATTTTTCCGAGAGAACATATTTTAACTTTTTGTTATCACACTCATTCATCACACCAGATCAACCGCCTGTTTTTATCCCCGCCGTTATTTTGAGAGGCCCGCCATGATTGAAGATGTTGAACTGCGAGAGATTTACCAGATCTCCGGCGCCGAGCATGTCCAAAATTTGGAAACCGGCTTGTTGACCCTGGAGAAAAATCCCGCCGATACGGATCTGCTCCAAACCCTCCTGCGGGAGGCCCATAGTTTGAAGGGGGATTCTCGGGTGATCGGCGTTAAGGCGGTGGAAACCCTGTCCCACCGCTTAGAGGAAATTTTGGGGCGCCTGAACAACCGGCAACTGGACTGGTCGCCGGCGCTGGGCGATAGAATGTATCAAACGGTGGGGGCGCTGGGGAAACTGGTTCAGGAAGCCGTGACCGACGAGCCCAGCGGCGTTAATCCCCAGCAACTCTTAAGCCAGTTGAGCGAGTTTTTACCCCAGGACAGCCCGGCGCCGGAACTCGTCCCCGCCGGGAACGGCGGAGCTAAAACCAACGGCAACGGCCACAAAAACCGCTCGGTGCGCCTGATTGAAGATTTAGAACTGCGGGATATTTACCGAGTTTCCAGCGAAGAGCATCTAACTCGTCTCATGGCGGGCTTAATGGCCTTAGAGCAACGGCCCGACGATGTGGCGCCGGTGGACGGTTTGCTCTCCGAGACCCAGAGCTTTGAGGTGGATTCTCGCATGGCGGGGCAGGATAGCCTGGAAACCCTGCTCCACCGGTTAGAGGCGGTTTTCGTCCTGCTGAAATCCCATCAAACCAGCGTCACCCAGGTCTCCGCTCTACTCCATCAAAGTTTAGAAGCCCTAGCGGCGCTGTCCAAGGAAGCTGTCACTGGGGAGCAAGCGGGGGTGGATTTGGGACAAACTCTAAAACAGTTGGAGCAAATTACCCAAGCTCAGCCGGAAATCGGCACCGCGCCGACCGCCAGCCCAGAGCGGGGGCAACTGGACACCATCCGGGTGCCGATGCGCTATCTGGACGCCCTCATGACCCACACGGGAGAATTAACTGTCACCAAAACCCGCATGGCCCACGCCACGGAAACGGTGCGGGATCTGGTCTATCTCTGGGACGATTGGAAAACCCGGAAGGAGCAAAGCAATGTCATCCGGCGCCGGGCGGCGGAGGCGAAGCTGGATCATTTGGTTCATTACCTCTACAGCAACATCGCCGAAAATAACACCCGCTTAGACCTGATTTCCAGGGAATTTGACGAAAAAATTTGCGCCCTGCGCTTGTTGCCCCTGTCCACAATTTTCTTGATGTTCCCCCGCCTAGTGCGGGAATTGGCCCAGGAACAGGGCAAGGAAGTGGAATTTATCCTCGAAGGCGGCGACATCGCCGTGGATAAACAGATCCTAGAGGAAATGAAAGACCCTCTCCTGCACCTCCTACGGAACGCGGTGGACCACGGCATTGAAACCCCCGCCGAGCGCCAACAGTTGGGCAAGGCGCCCCAGGGGAAAGTCTGGCTCAAGGCCAGCCGCAAGGGCAGTCACATCGTCTTGGAAATCGGCGACGACGGTCGGGGGCTGGATCTGGAAAAAATTAAACAGACCGCCATTAAGCGCAAGCTCCACCGGGCGGAAGAGTTGGCCAATATGAGCGCCAACCAGTTGCGGGCCTTGATTTTTACCCCCGGTTTCTCCACCCGTAGTTTTATCACCGAAATTTCCGGTCGGGGCGTGGGGCTGGACGTGGTGCGCACCAATGTGGAGCGCCTGAAAGGAACCATCCAAACGGAATCGGCCCTGCATCGGGGTTGTCAGTTCCGTCTCCAGTTGCGGAGCACGGTGGCTTCTTTAGGGGTGATGCTCTTTGAGGTGCAGGGGTTATTGCAAGCCATGCCCCTAGAAGCCATTGAAAAAACCCTGCTGATCCGGCCCCAGGAGGTCTATTCCCTCGAAGGTCGGGCCACCGTAAGCGTCGGGGGAGAGCCGGTGACCCTGGTGAAAATGGCGGATTTGTTGGAATTGCCGGTCTATCAGGACAAGCAACAGTCTAAACAGCGCCAGCGCCAAGTGGAAAAAGTGGTTTCCGCTTTGTTGCTCAATGTGGAGGGAGACCGTCTCGCCTTTGAGGTGGATCGGCTTCAGGAAGTCCTGGACGTGGTGCTCAAACCCCAAAGCCGCCTGCTGAAACGGGTGCGAAATGTGGTGGGCGCGACGATTCTCGGCACCGGCGACGTCTGCATGATCCTCAACCCCAACGATTTGATTAAATCCGTCCAAAAACGCTATCAAACCTTGGCGGCGATGGAACCGGAGGAATTTAACCCCGAGGCGGCTAAGACCCAGAAACCGGTGATCCTGCTGGTGGAAGACTCCATCGCCGTGCGGACTCAAGAAAAACGGGTCTTGGATAAAGCGGGTTACGAGGTGGTCATCGCCGTGGACGGTCAGGAGGGCTACAACAAACTCCGGGCCGGCGGCAACTTCGACGCCATTATCTCCGACGTCCAAATGCCTAATATGGACGGTCTCACCTTCACGGCCCAAGTGCGGCAACACGCCGAATACCGGGAAATTCCCATTATCCTTGTTACCTCTTTAGCCTCGGAGGAAGACAAGCGCCGCGGCGCCCAAGCCGGCGCTAATGCCTACATCGTTAAGGATCAGTTTAATCAGGAGTTACTGATCGAGACTTTAGAACGTTTAGTTTAACCCTCATCCGATTCCCCCCTTTTTAAGGGGGGTTAGGGGGGATCAACCCCCGCTAAGTTTAGCCCTCACCCCCTCAATCCCCCTCTCCGTAAATCGGGCTACGGCTACGCTCAGCCCGCGATCTATCTTCTAACTAAATCTCTCCCCACGCTGGTTGAGCGTAGCCGAAACCAGCCCTTCTGAAACCATGAACCTTTCCCCCCGCCCGCCCTGAATCTTGCTCTTACATTAATCCTGATCCATTCCCCTCCTTTGGAGGGGTGGCAGGCGCCAGCCTGACGGGGTGGTCAACCCCAGATTTTCCCTTCACATTCATCCTTTCCGCATTCAGTCTTTTTTAGGAGTGTCCGTCATGACCAGTATTCTTCAGTCCAAAAACCTCAAAACCCGCATTCTTCTCGGTTACTCGGTTCCTATCGGTATCTTGGTTCTTTTTGGTATTGTCTCCGGGATTGCCGTTAAACAACTCAACGACACCGCCGCCGATCTGGAGCGCGCTAATCAAGTGATTGATAACGTGCGAGATTCTGTGATTCACACCTCCCGGATGATCCGTTCCGTCCGCGGCGCCGGTCTGTTTCCCAAGGAGGAACAGTATCGGGATTCTTATAATACGGGGGTTGAGCGCCTGGATGAAACCCTTACTAACATGGGGGATTTAATTCGCGATCCCCAACAAAAAGAAAGCTGGAATAAATTAGTCAAAGAAATTGAGGAGCGCAAAATTGCCAGCGATCAGGTGATGGCGCTGATTAAATCCGGTCAAGTGGCTAAAGCGATTCCTCTGATCGGCGCTATTGAAATGGGCAGTTTTGACAAAACCAAAGACGCCATGCTCAAGCGCCAAGACGAAATCATTGGAAATCTAATCGCCAAAGAAAATTTTTGGTCGAATTTGACTTATGCCTTGATTATCATCGGTCTTTTTGGCGGCACGGCGGTTTCTCTAATTTTAGGAAACATGATCGCTGGTAGTATTGCCAAAGACGTGAAGATGGCCGTGGCGGAAGTGTCCGCGGCGTCGAACGAAATCGCCGCCACCATGGAGCAACAGGAGCGCACCGCTAGCCTCCAGGCCGCCTCCGTGAGCGAAACCACCACCACCATGGACGAGTTGGGCGCCTCTTCCCAACAATCTCAGGAACAAGCGGAAGCCGCCGCCCAAGCCGCCCAGGAAGTTCTGGTCTTGGCGGATCAGGGGAACAACTCTGTGGAAGAAACCGTGGCCAGCATGATCGACCTGAAAAACAAAGTGGCCGCCATCGCCGATCAAATCGTGCGCCTCTCCGAGCAAACCAACCAAATCGGCAATATTTCGGAAGTGGTGAGCGACCTTTCTCAACAAACCAATATGCTGGCGCTGAACGCTTCGGTGGAAGCCGTCCGGGCTGGGGAACATGGGAAAGGCTTCGCTGTGGTTGCCGATGAAATCCGTAAACTCGCCGACCAAAGCCGGCAATCCGCAGAAAAAATCGGCGGTCTGGTTTCCGACATTCAAAACGCCATCAACACCACCGTTATGGTCACCGACGAAGGCACCAAGACCGTTAACGCCGGTATGAACGTCACCGAACGCACCGCCAACGCCTTCTCCGGCGTGCTGGAAGCCATCAATAACGTGGCCATGAACAACCAACAGATCGCCCTCAACATCCGACAACAGGGCAAAGCCGTGCAACAGGTGCTCGACGCCATGTCCAGCATCAACAAAGGCGCTCAGGAAAACGCCGCCGGGATCACCCAGATCAAAACCGGC
The DNA here is from genome assembly GCA_046304295.1 of Cyanobacteriota bacterium. Classification (GTDB taxonomy): domain Bacteria; phylum Cyanobacteriota; class Cyanobacteriia; order Cyanobacteriales; family Microcystaceae; genus Synechocystis. Next base: position 9,954 of record JBKCES010000285.1, read on the forward strand.
ACCCAACAGTTGAACGAATCCGCCAAATCCCTAGAGGCCATTCTTTAGTCAGCTATCAGTTATCAGGTATCAGTTATCAGCTATGGCAGGGCGAAATGGGTGGTGAACTCAATCAAGTGATGATCCCCCCCAACCCCCCTTAGAAAGGGGGGAGCTAAGCGACTGACCACTGCTCACTGTTTACTGATAACTGTTCACTGCTCACTGATAACTGTAAAAGAGGTTTAGGTCATGCTCAAGATATTACTCGTCGAAGATTCCCCCATCGCCCTGAGTATTCTCAAGCGCATGATCTCGACCGATCCGACGATGCAGGTGGTGGGGACGGCCCGGACGGGGCAGGAGGCGCTGGAGCTTCTGCCGAAGCTGAAACCGCAAGTAATCTGCACCGATCTGTTTATGCCCCGCATGGACGGGCTGGAGTTTACCCAACAGGTGATGGCCACTCAACCGACGCCGATCCTGGTGATCAGCGCCGGAGTGGGAGCGGAGGACAAAAATAACGTCTTCACTCTCCTAGAGGCCGGCGCCGTGGACGTCTTTCCCAAACCCAGTAGCGGCCAGATTGAGGACTACGAAGCCCAAACCGATAAACTCCTGCAAAAAATCCGAGTGTTGGCGGGGGTGAAGGTCTTTACAAAACGCTATCGGGGCATTCAACTGCCGGGCAAGATCAAAGAAACCGTCGCCATGCCCAGCGCCGGGGGTCGTCTACCGACCTCCCACAGTCGAGCCATTGAATTGGTGGCCATCGGCGCGTCCACCGGCGGCCCCCAAGCGTTTCAGGAAATCCTCGGCGCTATTCCCCCTAATTTTCCTGTCCCCATCCTCTGCGTCCAACACATCAGCGCCGGTTTCCTCGATGGCTTTATTAACTGGCTCCGGGATAATTGTCTCCTGCCGGTGCGGGTGGCCAAAACCGGAGAAAAACCCCAGCCCAGCGTCATCTACTTCCCCCCGGAGCGCCAACATTTACGCCTAGATTCCCAGGGGCGTTTCATCTGTTTGGAAGGAACTCTTGTGGATAGCCATTGCCCCTCGGCGACGGTGTTATTCCAGAGCGTCGCCCAACGTTTCGGCGCCGCCAGTATCGGTGCGTTATTGACCGGCATGGGTCGGGACGGCGCTAGCGGTTTGCTGGAGCTACGGCAAAAGGGCGGCTACACCATCGCCCAGGACGAAGCTAGTTCTATTGTTTTTGGGATGCCCCAGGAGGCCATTAAACTCGGCGCCGCCAAGGTGGTGCTCCCCCTCGGAGACATCGCCGGTCATATCAAAGGCGTGGTCCTCAAATCCCAGGCGCTCGCCCCCCAAGTTTAGAGGCTGTTTGCAAAGTCCTTAGCTCTCTTGGATCCCCCTAAATCCCCCTTTGTAAGGGGGACTTTGAGGAGAGTTCCCCCCTTTCTAAGGCGTCGTACTGAGCTTGTCGAAGTAGGGGTTAGGGGGGATCAAACCGGGGCGCTGACCCTTTTTAAACAACCGCTTAGGAGACTGCCATGTTAACGGAAACCATTTCGCCCCAATTGCGGGAAAACTTCGTCCACCTCATTGCCCAACAAACGGGCATTGAAATCCGTTCCCAAAATTACGGCTCCCTCAGCGACAATATTCTGAGCCGCGTGAAGGCGTTGCGTTTACCGTCGCCCCAAGCTTACTATGATTTGCTGGCGGGCTTAGACTACCGGGGGGAAGAAGAGTGGCAACAATTTGTCTGCTTAGTAACCAATCGGGAAAGCTACTTTTTCCGGGACAAAGGACAATTTGCTCTCCTGCGCCAAAGTATTTTGCCGGAGCTGATTCGCCAAAATCAGCGCACCAAAATTTTAAGAATTTGTAGCGCTGGATGCTCCACCGGTCAGGAACCCTACTCCTTGGCGATTTTACTGCGAGAATTGATCCCCGACGCCGAGAGTTGGAGCCTCAATCTCTACGGCGTCGATATTAACCGAGAATCCCTCGACCACGCCCAAAAGGCGCTGTACAACGTCTGGTCTTTTCGACAGGTGGAAGACGAGATTAAAGACCGCTATTTTAAAAACTTAGCGGGCTATTACCAACTCGATCCCCAGGTAAAACGGGCTGTTAAATTCCAACAGGTTAACTTGGTGAGAGATCCCCTACCCCGGCCGGAATGGGATTTGCGGGACATGGATCTGATTATCTGCCGCAATGTCTTTATCTATTTTACGGATCAGGCCATTAGCAAAGTGGTGGAGAAGTTTTTCCAAACCCTAAAAATGAACGGCTATTTACTCACCGGTCACGCCGAACTCGGTGCCCACCATGTAAAAGCCTTCCATTCCAAACTTTTCCCCGAATCCGTTATTTACCAAAAACGGAACAGCAGCTTTAGCTCCGCCGCTCCCCCCGCCAC
>JBKCES010000286.1:0-10604 GCA_046304295.1 Cyanobacteriota bacterium
CTATAAGATTAGACGATTTCGGTATTGAAAATGCCGGTTTTTGATTATTTTAGGTTTTCTCTTAATAATGAAAATCCCAATTCCCGGCTCACAACCCCCATTTTCCTAGATTGAGCCGTGTCGTCTCTTTTGGAAAAAGTCACTGAAAACCATACCCAGTAAGGGTTTGACTCTTTTAGTACGCAGTTGATCACCCCCTTGAACGCTTACTGTAATCTATTATCCCACCAAAGGTCTTGCTTTGTGACTAGAGTGATCAAAAATAGCTTTCTTCTTTTCTGTTTGTGAATTTCAGCAAGTTCTAAGGATTTGATGATTTTTTCCAGAAATACTTGCTCTTGATTTCGCTTTTTTTCAGCGTAAATCCCTAAAAACTCTTCAACAGTCATTCCTGACTGATAAAAAGGAAAATCCTGATAACGGAGAGAACCAAATGAGTGATAACCCCAAGCGACAGTATTAATGAGTAGCTGAATTTTGCCCTGAATCATCTCCCTCAAGACATCGTCCCAGGTTTCGTGTAGGCGCTCTTGCCCAGGCACAATGATGATATTACCTACATTTTTGCTATCCAGACGGGGAGTTTCGACTCTAATCGACTCTTGATAGGGCCTTAATAATTCTCGACTGGACGACTGACCGGATAGCAATTTTCCTAAAGTCGATTTACCAGCGCCGCTAGCGCCGACAATGGCGATTTTAATGTCTCCATCCCTAAGACGTTTAAAAAAGCGCGTCAAAGTGGGAAGAGCTTTATCCGCCAAATCAACGGCGGTCACTCCAGTGCTAACGTTGCTCAGGATCTCGACAAACATCGCTGAGATTGATTTCCTCGTTAAGACCAATCGGCTCTGATTATAGCCCAGTGACGCCAAAAGATGCTGGTCAAGCTCTGCCAAAAGCCCAGTAGATTTTAGTAGTTAAACTTTAGAGGTTGTTTAAAAAGGGTCAGCGCCCCGACTTTATCCCCCCTAGCCCCCCTTTGAACGGGGGGAACTATCCTTAAAGTCCCCCTTGCAAAGGGGGATTTAGGGGGATTCACGTAGAGAGCTAGGGACTTTCCAAACATCCTCTTATTTGTCTATCCAGAAGGCCTGAGTTAGCAATAAGTTGAGTTTTTCAGGAAAGCGGTAATCATCGGGGAAGAAAGCATCGTATTCAATCCGCACAGTCTCCAGCGCCTCTTGATAACAAAGGGGAATGATTTCCGAAAAATAGGAGTGTAAACTGGGGGAATCATCCAGGATATCTCGCAGTTTAGATTGAGTTCGCTTTAAGGTTACTTCCCAACCTCGATAACAGTCTTGCAACGAAACATAACGGCGCTTGAGCGCGTGTTCAAACAGGGTGATGAGGCGCTGTTTGATTTCCCGGCGCTCTCTACGAGTCAAGCCTTCTATTTCCTCAATGAGGTGTTCCCAATCTAAGTTTTCTGTGTTTTTATCCTTGAGGCGCTGGACGGTATCTTCTACCCAGCGGGAGAAGTCTTGCTCATAGAGAGTTTGAGAAAGTGTTGACTTCATAATAATTTTTAAATAAAGATCATAAAAAAAATTAAGGCTATATACTAAATGACTGCCGTTTGTAGTCCATGAGACGAAAGATGATTAATGTAAGAAATTCTTGACCTAGATTGTGAAAAGCCATCTAAATTAAACTTAAAGTTTGATATTAATAGCTCTAAGTTTTTACTTTTATCTGAAGCACTACCATTGATACTGGTCATGCTATAAGGTTTTTTATGGTGAAATGAGGTAACTTCTGCCCATGATGAGTAGAATTCTCTAATTTCAGGCGAGTTATCAATTGTCATCAACCACAGATAATTACATTTGCTTAGTTTTTCTGCTAGTAGTTGATGGTTAAAACCCTTATGAAGATTTCCTGCTGTTCCATACAGTGCAGATTTTTCTGCTGACAAATAAGGGGGATCTAAAAAAACAAAAACTCCTTTTTTCCGACCAGTTAGAAGTTTAGAGTAGTCCCCGTTCGTAAATTTGACATTTTTTCCAAGATAACCCTTGAGCTTGAATAGTCTATCTATGCTGGATTCTGTGAATCTTTCACAATAAGCGCGAGGTGTTAGTCCCCCTGACTCTGTTGTCCCACTTGCCGTACTACGGTTTAAAACGAAGAATCGAGCAGCATTATGTAAACGGCTATCGTTTGGTAAATCGTTTAGTTTCTTCATATATTCGAGTCGAAAATCTGTCCATTCCTGACTTCGCATATGAGGCCCGTCATAAGGAACTTTTAATGTTCTAACAAGTTCGCATAGTTCTTCAACATTTTCCTGGGCTTGTTGCCAAAACTCTATGAGGAGAGAATAAGCATCGTTTCCCCAATAGTTTTTAACAGGTAGATGAGCAATAGCATAAAGAAGTAAACTACCTCCACCAAGAAAAGGCTCTCTATACTCCCTGATTTCATGCTGATTAGCAACTTGATTTAAGATGTAACCAAGTAAAGGCACATCTTTTTGTTTTCCTCCTGGATAACGTAGAGGAGAAGAAACATAGGAAATCATTTAAGAATCCTCACCAAATACATAACTATCTGGATCATCAATTAAAGATATAGACGCAAGATCCATTACTTGTTCCCATATAGAGTCTGACGGATGAGGCAATGTACCATACTCTTGCTGTATATTTTGTGCAAACTGTTCTAAAACATCATAGGGAAGCTGACCAAATCCTTGATCAGTTTCAATTATGTTTTCAATAAATTCTCTGATAGCATCTGATGTGCTATCTCCAAAACCTTTGTCCAATTTTCATCCTCCTGAGAGTACACTAATTTACCATTGAAGTAGTTTAACACAGCGTGAGTTACTTTTTCGATATTCGAGCTTTCCACACCAAAAAAACCGCTATTGAGTAATGACAGACGAAATTGTCTTAAGGTTTCCCACTTACTAACAGGTGATTTAATCTCGATACTACAAGTAAAACAGGTTTTTCGTTCGTTAGGTGGTGGAGCATCATCTGCCCACTCTTTAGGCTCTCCTGACACTCCATCAAATACCCATGGTCTAGAATTTAGATCATTTATAATTCTTTTAGCACGATTACTTTCAGATTTATCACCTTGTCCGGGCCAATGACGTTTAAAAGCAAAAGTAATCCAATGCTCAGCAAATATTTCAAAAAATTCATCGAAATCATACACACAAATATCAATTATGCTTTTCACTTCTTTAGGATGTGTCAATAAATAAACAGCAGGATATTCTGAAATGCCTATTTTCAAATTCATATCCATAACTAATATTCTTAACAAACGTTTGAAGCGTTCCTTCTTGAGACCATCTTTCCATCCTATGTTACGCTTATGTTTACCATGATGAATATCACGAACTTGCTGATCAAACCAAGCAATATCCGAGGCGTTTAACACCTTTAATAAATCACTTCTAAACGCTTTATTGTAAAGAAATGAACCTTGCACATCTTTTAGAGAAACAGCAATGTTGTTTAACATTACATCTGCTTTTTTAAGATTGCTATTTGATTTCCCTATTCTTTCTACTTTAGTAAGAACTCCTATGTGAGGCAATATTATTTTTCCTTTGTTTTCTTCTAACCACTTGATGACTAAATCTTCAGAACCTTTTGTCATAGTTTTATGTTCCCTAAAAATGAGACAGTGAAGTAAGTGGGAGAGAAATTATAGCGGCATCCATAGGAAGAAATATAAAGCTTAAAAGCTTCATAGAGGAAGACCTTAGTGTTCGCAGAGTTCGGAATACCGCTATAAGTCAAAATACTCTAGAAAGTGCTCTTAAAACAGATCCCGGTCAGTCACAGCGCCGATACTGCTAGAGGACACCAGCTTAGCGTATTTACCCAAAATGCCCGTCCGATAACGGGGGGGCGGCGCTTGCCAGTTGGCCCGGCGCCGGGCCAGTTCCTCCTCGCTGACGTTGAGTTGGAGACGGCGCTCTTTGGCATCAATGGTGATACTGTCCCCCTCCTCAACTAGGGCAATAGTTCCCCCCACATAGGCCTCCGGCGCCACATGACCCACCACTAAACCGTAGGTGCCACCGGAAAAGCGCCCGTCGGTGATCAGACCCACGGAATCCCCCAAACCGGCGCCGATAATAGCGGACGTCGGCGCTAGCATTTCCCGCATCCCCGGGCCGCCCTTGGGGCCTTCGTAGCGCACCACCACCACGTCGCCGGGTTGAATTTTTCCCGCTAGGATAGCGTCCAGACAATCTTCTTCCGATTCAAAAACTCGGGCTGGGCCGGTGATTTGGGGATTTTTGACGCCGCTGATTTTCGCCACGGCGCCTTCGCTAGCGAGATTACCTTTGAGAATGGCTAAATGTCCTTCCCGATAAACCGGATTCGACCAAGGACGAATGACGTCTTGACCCGCCGGAGGCGTGTCCGGCACCTCCGCTAAAACCTCCGCCAGGGTTTGCCCGGTGATAGTCAGCGCCTCGCCGTGGAGTAGGCCGTTCACGAGGAGCATTTTCATCACCTGGGGAATGCCCCCCGCCTGGTGGAGATTGGTGGTGACATAACGCCCAGAGGGTTTGAGGTCGCAGAGGACGGGCACTTTTTGGCGGATGGCTTCAAAGTCGTCTAGCGTTAATTCCACCCCGATGGTCTGGGCGATGGCCAACAAATGGAGCACGGCGTTGGTGGAACCGCCTACGGCCATAATGACCGCGATGGCGTTTTCAAAGGCCTGACGGGTCAAAATCTGCCGGGGCAGGATTTGTTTTTGAATGGCTTGGACGAGAACCTTGGCGGAGTCTTCCGTACTTTGGGCTTTTTCCGCGTCCTCGGCGCTCATGGTGGACGAGTAGGGCAGGCTCATGCCCATCACTTCAAAGGCGGAAGACATGGTATTGGCCGTGAACATACCCCCGCAGGACCCAGCGCCGGGACAGGCGTGGCGCTCAATCCCCAGCAGAGTGGCTTCGTCGATTTTGCCGGCGCTGTACTGTCCCACCGCTTCAAAGGAACTGACTACTGTTAAATCTTGACCTTCGTAGTGGCCAGGTTTAATCGTGCCGCCGTAAACGAAAATGGCCGGGATATTGAGGCGAGCCATGGCAATCATGGCGCCGGGCATATTTTTATCGCAACCGCCGATGGCTAAAACCCCGTCCATACTCTGGCCGTTGCAGACCGTTTCGATGGAGTCGGCGATCACCTCCCGAGAAACCAAGGAGTATTTCATCCCCTCCGTCCCCATAGAAATGCCGTCGCTGATGGTGATGGTGCCAAAGATTTGGGGCATAGCGCCGGCGGACTTACAACCGACTTCCGCCCGGAGTGCCAGGTCGTTAATGCCCATATTGCAGGGGGTGATGGTGCTGTAGGCGCTGGCGATACCGACGATGGGCTTGGCAAAATCTCCGTCCCCGAACCCCACCGCCCGGAGCATGGCTCGGTTGGGACTGCGTTGGCTTCCCTGGGTGACGACTTGACTGCGATAGTTGTCTGGCATACTCAATTCTCCTTGCGGCGCTCGCGCGGCTTGCGTTTTGATTCTATTCTCTCACCCAGTCAGGGTATCGATTCAACTCCTCCGGCCGGGGTGAGTGACGGCAATAGACCCATTCAGCGCCGCCGTCTTGGTAATGCTCCTTTTTCCAGATGGGCAAGCGCCGTTTCAGTTCGTCGATAATATACTCGGTGCCGTCAAAGGCGGCTTGGCGATGACTGGCGGTCGCGCCTACCCAGACCGCCGCCTCGCCAATCTGTAGATGTCCCCAACGGTGGACGGCGCAGGCTTGCCGGAGGGCAAAGCGCTCTAGGGCTTCGGCGATAATTTTTTCCCCTTCTAGGATCGCCAATTCAGGATAGACCTGATATTCCAAGGACAATACCGCCCGACCTTGATTGTGGTTCCTGACCCAACCCTCGAAGGTGACTAGAGCGCCGGCTTGAGGGTTCCGCAGGGTTTCGATTAAGGGCGGGACAAGGAGGGGACGCTCGGTCAAGCTAAACATGGCGAGAGATGATGAAGGATTGGATACGGAAGCGGAAAATGGAGGTCGAGGCTTTGGAAAATCTTTCCCTGTTTAGCCACAACCGCTACCGTAGAGTTAAGATCCATTTTTTACGACTCTATCCGTTTTTGCGACTCTATCCGCTATGACTGTCCTCAGCCTAACAACCCCTAATATCGCCCGACTGGAGGGCAATAGCGGGATCATTTACCTTAACTACACCGTAACCCGAAGCGGTGCCCTGAATTCCGCCGCCACCGTTCAGTGGCGAGTTCGCCCTAGGGGAACCAACCCCGTGGACGGGGGGGATTTTGTGGGCGGGGTCCTGCCCCAAGGAACGCTGACCTTTGCCCCCAACCAAACCAGTCAGAGCATTCAAGTCCGGGTTCAGGGAGATTCGACTTGGGAGCCGGAAGAAACTTTCCGCCTCGATCTCTTGAAGCCCTCCGCTGGAGCGGCCTTAAATAAAAGCAAAGCGAGCGCCACTGGGACGATCCAAAATGACGATTTCCAAGCGCCGGCACTTCCCCCCAATGTCTTGGGAACCAATCTAGCAGGCTTGAGGTATTACAGTCCCGCTCTGCCCCTCGTGGACGCTTTTAAGTCCGCCCGAGTCTGGACGACCCACACCGCCGATATCTGGAATACAAAAGAACCGCTTAATCTGGACGCCAACGGTTGGGTGATTTCCATTCCTGAAACTGGAGTGACTTACGACCGAGTTACATCGGAAATATATCGAAGTTTAAACGGTCGCTATCCGGGAGGAAAATATCTGGTTCTCTACGACGGTCAGGGCGTGATTGAATACGGCGGCGACGCCGTTAAAAACGTCGCTTCCTCCAGCCCTGGCCGAGATGCGCTCGACATTACACCGTCCAACACGGGTATTTTCTTAACCATTACGGACACCAATCCCCAAAACTATCTGCGCAATATCCGCGTCATTCCCCTCGGAGCGGAAACGACCTATAACGCTCAGCCCTTTAATCCTGACTACCTGGAAAAATTAGCGCCGTTTTCGACCCTGCGGTTTATGGATTGGATGGAGACCAACAACTCCACTCAGCAGACCTGGGCCGACCGTCCCACCCTGACTACGGCCTCTTGGATGAACCAGGGAGCGCCGGTGGAAGTCATGGTGGAATTGGCTAACACAACCCAGTCTCACTCCTGGTTTACTATGCCCCATCAGGCCGACGACGAATATATTCGTAACTTTGCCACCTATGTACGGGACAATCTCGACCCGGATTTGACGGTTTATGTGGAATATTCCAACGAAGTCTGGAATCGAAAGTTTGGGCAGTATCGTTGGGTGCGAGACCAAGCCCGAGCGGAATGGGGCGATTCCGGTCTAGATGATTACATCCTAGTGACGGATTGGTATAGCCGTCGGGTCACCCAGATTGCTCGGATTTGGGACGACGTTTTTGGCGCCGAAAAAGACCGAGTCATTGGGGTCATGGCGGGCCGAGCGGCGGACGTCAATCAACTGACCCGAGCCCTAAGCTACGCCTGGACTGATAACCCGTTAAGTCACCAAAGCTATGGCATTGACGCTATTGCCATCGCGCCTTACATGGGTAACTACCTCAGCAAAAGTAAAGATGTCAAGAAGTGGAAGTCTTTACCCGATAAAGGGTTAACTAAACTCTTTGACGAGTTGACCCAGGGCGGGCAAGTTTCCAAGGGGCCTCCGGGCGGCGCTTTAGCCGCGGCGACTGCTAATATCGCCGACCATGCGGCTCTGGCCAACGCCCGGGGGCTAGAGCTTTTAGCCTACGAAGGCGGACAACATTTGGTGGGTTTTGATGGTCCTTCAAGACAACTTTTCCGAGAAGCTAATCGGGATCCTCGTATGGGGCAACTTTATGAACAGTATCTCCAAAACTGGCGAGACGCGGGGGGCGGCTTATTTATGAATTTCACCGACATCGGTCCCTACGGCTCCTTCGGTAGTTGGGGCGCTTTAGAACATGTTAACGATGCCAGTTCCCCTAAATACGAGGCTTTGCTTAATTATCGGGCTCAGTTTGCGTCTTAAGTCAGCGTAGAGGGGGCTTCCCCCTCTTTTTGAAGACGGGTTTCTCGGTCGTTCAACGGAGGGGAACCGAGCGCATGTCCGCAAGGTTTGAATTAACAACGGCTGGGCGTCGCCCTGTCCCAGTGGCACAATAGGCGGAGACACCCCTTCAGGAGAAACCTAATGGCCAAAGTGATGATTGTCGGCGCTGGCGGCGTGGGGAATGTAGTGGCCCACAAATGCGCGGCTCAGGCGGACTTTAGCGAGATTGTGCTGGCGAGCCGCACGGTGGCCAAATGCGACCAAATCGCTCAACGGATCGGCTCTCCCAAACTGCGGACGGCGGCGCTGGATGCGGACAACCCAGTTAATACCGTCGCCCTCCTGCGGGACTTTCAGCCGGATATTTTGATTAACGTGGCTTTGCCCTACCAGGATTTGGCGCTGATGGAGGCTTGTCTAGAGGCGGGAGTCCATTACCTTGACACGGCCAACTACGAACCGCCGGAGGTGGCCAAATTTGAATATTCTTGGCAGTGGGCTTACCAAGAGCGCTTTCAACAGGCGGGACTAACGGCCATCCTCGGTTGCGGCTTCGATCCCGGCGTGACAGGCGTCTTTACCGCCCACGCCCTTAAACATCATTTCGACGAAATCCATTACCTCGACATCGTGGATTGCAACGCTGGTAACCACGGTCAGTCCTTTGCGACCAACTTTAACCCGGAAATCAATATTCGCGAGATTACTCAAAAAGGGCGCTACTACGACAACGGGGAATGGCGAGAAATTCCGCCCCTCTCTCTACACCGTCCCATCCCCTACCCGGAAATCGGCGAGCGGGAATCCTATCTGCTCTATCACGAAGAGTTGGAATCCCTCGCCAAAAATATCCCCGGTCTGAAACGGGCCCGCTTCTGGATGACCTTTTCCGAAGCCTACATCACCCACCTCCGGGTGCTGGAAGCCGTGGGCATGACCCGCATTGACCCGGTGGAGTATCAGGGGCAAAAAATTGTTCCCCTGCAATTTCTCAAGGCGGTTCTCCCGGAACCCGCCTCCCTAGCGGAAAATTACTCCGGGCAAACTTCCATCGGTTGCCATATTCAGGGGCTTAAGGACGGCAATCTCAGAAAGTACTATATTTACAATAACTGCGACCACAGTGCCTGTTATCAGGAAGTCGGCGCCCAGGCTATTTCCTACACCACCGGCGTCCCGGCAGTAGTCGGCGCCTTGATGGTCGTCCAGGGGCCCTGGCAAGCGCCGGGGGTATTTAACGTGGAAGAAAAAGACCCCGATCCCTTTTTGGCACTGTTGGGGCCCCTCGGTTTACCGTGGGTGGAAGTTGTGGATCAGCCCTCCCCCTTTGACCCCATTGAGGCGGGTTGAGAGATTCCCTTTCCCTCGGAGCTTCGGCGTCCATTCAACCGGCGCGATAGCAGTATTCTCTCCTTAGCCAGCGCCAGGAGAAAAATGACGAGTAAAATAAGGCTAAGTTGATCTTCCTCAAGGTTCTAGACAACATGGTTGCTTCCGCCGAAACAAAAATCCGTTGGACAATCCCAGACTTAGCCTTTTTTCCTGATAAAGATGATCGCTATGAAATTATTGACGGAGATTTATACGTGACTCGGGCGCCGCACTGGAGACATCAACAGGTGTTAACTCGCTTGTGCAGAGCGCTCCCCGCCCAGGACGCAAATCTTCGAGCCGGAGAAGTCTTAGCGGCACCGGGTTTGATTTTAGCGGGAGAAGAAAACGCCATTCCCGATTTGGTCTGGATTAGCCAAGAAAAACTAGCCCTTTGCGTCGATAGCGCCGGACATCTGACCGCGGCGCCGGAACTGGTCGTTGAAGTTCTTTCCCAATCCCCGCAGGATATTGCTCGGGATCGCCAAGTTAAGCTCAAACTCTATTCCCGGGTCGGGGTGAGGGAATATTGGATTATAGATTGGCAACAGCAAACGGTTGAAATTTATCGGCGCTCGCAAGGCCGTTTAGAGCTTCTGCGCACATTCTTAGCCGAGGACGACGTGACTTCCCCTCTTTTGCCCGAGTTGAGCCTGAAAGTCGGCGCCCTTTTTATTTGAAGTCCGGCGCTCTAGACAGGGTTGGGTGGATGAGCTTCATCTACGTTGCGCCCCCTAGAGAGTGTCTCGCTCACCGCTCAGGGAATAAATATTCGATTTATGCCCATATAGTTTTCAAGATAAAGTACTATTTCAACTAAACGATTAACGCATCTCTCTCTGTAAACGGCATCGCTCAGGAAACGATCCGCGTCTCCAAGGGTAATAACGGGAAACGAAGCGGGCGTATTTTCTTCCCGTAAAACCTGCTCTAGCGAATCTTTTCCTGTAACCGTTCAAGGGGGTGATCAACTGCGTACTAAAAGAGTCAAACCCTTGCTGGGTATGGTTTTCGGGGAATTTTTCTAAAAGATGCAACACGGCTCAATCTAGGAAAATGGGGGTTTTGAGCTGGGAATTAGAATTTTTACTATTAAGAGAAAACCTAAAATAATCAAAAACCGGCATTTTCAATGCCGAAATCGTCTAATCTTATAGCTTGTAACGTTTGGATACCCCCCTGAACGGTTAC
>JBKCES010000287.1:0-3435 GCA_046304295.1 Cyanobacteriota bacterium
GTTCATGGGAGTTGGGGATTAGGGTTGGGGATTAGGGATGAGGGGCAGCGCTAACCCCGTTCGGTTCCCTGCTGTTGATACAAATAATAATAGCGACCCTTCTGGGCCATCAGCTCCTCGTGGGTGCCCTGCTCGGCCACACAGCCATTATCCATCAGAATAATCACATCGGCGGTGCGGACAGAACTGAGGCGGTGGGTGATGAAGAAAACGGTGTGCTCCCGGAAGACTTCCCCTAGGTTAATACAAACTTGTTGCTCCGTGATGTAATCTAGGGCGCTGGTCGCTTCGTCTAAAACCAGAATGCTGGGCCGTTGTAAGACAGAGCGGGCGATAGCGATCCGTTGGCGCTGGCCCCCGGACAGCGCCGAACCTCGCTCTCCGACTCGGGTGTTGTAGCCGTTGGGCAAGCTCATAATAAACTCGTGGGCGGCGGCGGCCTGGGCGGCCGAGATAATCTGCTCGGTGCTAGCCTCGGGGTTGGTCAGGGCGATATTTTCCTGCACCGTGCCGTCGAAGAGCAGGGTTTCCTGGGGCACCACCCCAATTTGGCGCCGGAGGGAATAGAGTTCCACTTTGCTAATATCGTAGCCGTCGATCAAAATCCGTCCCCCTTCCGGTTCGTAGAGGCGGGACAGGAGCTTGGTCAGAGTGCTTTTACCAGCGCCGCTTTGGCCGACGATAGCCACAAAGGTACCGGGTTCAAAGGAGAGGTTAACGTTGTTCAGTTGCAGAGGCCCCTGGGGTTTAAAGCGAAAATCCACGCCTTCAAACTTCACCGCGCCCTTGACTTCAGGCATGGGGATATTGAACCGGTCCCGCTCCGACTCCTGGGGCGTATCGACAATATCCGCCAGCCGTTCTAGAGACAGCGCCGTTTCCTGGAAGTTTTGCCAGAGTTGGGTCAGGCGTAAAATCGGAGAGGTGACATAACCGGCGATGATGCGAAATGCGATCAGTTGACCTAAAGTTAGTTCCTGCTGGAGGACTAGATAAGCGCCGACCCAGAGAACCAAGAGACCGGAGAGTTGGTTGAGGAAGTGGCTGGTGGAACCCGCCAGGGTGGAGGTTAAAACCGTGTTAAAGCCGGCGCCGACGTAGCGGGCGTACTTATCCTGCCACTGCCAGCGGGAGCGGAGTTCGATATTTTGGGCCTTGACGGTTTGAATCCCCGACATCACCTCCACCAAGTAGGATTGGGTCTGGGCGTTGCGCTCCGCCTTTAAGCGCAGTTGGCGCCGAATCAGGGGCGAAAAAACGAGGGTCATCAGCACGAAAATCGGCACAATACCCAGAGCCACCGCCGTTAGAACGGGGCTGTAGACGATCATCACCACGATATAGACCACGGAGAAGACCGAGTCTAGCACCACCGTCAGCGCCGTCCCCGTCAGGAATTGACGGATATTTTCTAACTCGTTCACCCGAGTGGAAATTTCTCCCACCGGGCGCTTTTCAAAGTAACGTAGGGGCAAACGAAGCAGATGGTCGATGATCTCCGAGCCGAGGCTCATGTCGATGCGGTTGGTGGTATCGACAAATAAATAGGTTCTTAAGGTGCTGAGAATCGCTTCAAAAATGGCGATGCCTAGCAGGGCGACGCCTAGAACCTGGAGGGTGTCCTGGCTATTTTGGACAATGACCTTATCAATGATAATTTGGATCATCAAGGGGTTAGCCAGCCCAAACAATTGCACGAAGAAAGAAGCCACAAAGACCAGCAGGAGCACCCACTTATGTTTTTTCAGTGCCGGGCCAAACCAACTGAGACCAAAGCGTTCCTGGGGAGTGTCCTTAGCGGGTTGCAGGAGAATGACCTCGCCGACGCCCTCCTGCCCCCAGGTTTGCAAAAACTCCTGGGGTTTGCGACGCACGAGACCCAAACGGGGATCGCCCACCAAAATCTGGCGCTCCTGGGCTTCGTAGACCACTACCAAGCTATCCTGCCACTGGGTTAAAAAGGGGACTTGCAGTTGGGTAAAAGCCTTGTGGGGCACCCGGGCTAACTGGCTGGTTAGACCCATTAATTCGGTGATGGCGCCGCTGACCTGGAGAGAGAGGGTTTCATTGCGCCGCAATTCTTCGTTAACAATACGCTGGATCACATCCCGACGAAAGGGCATGCCAAAATACTGGCTCACCATCTGGAAGCAGGCCACCGCCACTTCCTGGGGAGAATTGCCCCGTAGGATCGGGTAGGATTTGCGTCCCGACGGGGCCTTGGGCGGGGGCGAGCCGAGGAGAGAGTCGTCCGCATAGGGAACATCGGCGTAGGGCGAGGCTTCCGGGGGTAAAACCGAAACGTCTGAAAGGGGAATGGTGTCTTCTATGTGGGGCGTAAAGGCCAAACCTAACTCAGGCGCCCCGACGAACCGAGCGGGTTGGTCACCTTTCACCTCTAGGGTTTTACCGGCGCCGGGGTTGAGCAGATCCCCCACTGCTAGCTCCGCAACTTGACCGCTACTGAGAAACCAGAGATACTCCGGGTCTTTTAATTCGGGATACTGCCCTAAAATATGAATGCCCGGCGCTAGAACGCAAATTTGGGAACGGGAATAGAGTTCTAGGGTCAACTCCCGCAGATCCCCTTCCCCTTGGGCCTGTTTTTGTAGATGATTGCCGATGAGGTCAAACAACTCCACCCAAGCCGGGGAGTCTTGAAAGTAAGCCTGAAGCTGGGGGTAGTCTTTCAGAAGTTTGGCAAACGCCTCCAAACTTAATCCGGCGCAGACCGATTCCACCGAGGCGATGGCGGTTTCGCAGGGCAGATTGCGCAGGCAATTGACGGCGCCGATCAAAGCGCCGGGTTGCAGAAGTTGGAGGGTGACGGGCAAATTGGTGCGGGGGTCGTACCCCAACAAACGAGCCTGCCCTTCCACCAGCAGGAAAACATGATTGGGCAACTTATTGCGCATAATAATCACCTGCCCCATGCGGTAGCGCCAGGTTTCCAGCTTACCGGCGATTTCGGCGACAACTTCCGGGGGGAGCGTATTAAAGGGCGGTGTCTGGGCGAGGAAGGATTGATAGTCCGTTAGGGTTAAAGCCATAGCAATTTATAAAATTTAGGTTTATTAAAACGGTCGTTTGCTCTCCCACTGCGGACATTTCGCTTGGCCGCGAGCTGATATCTGAGATCTGTTCACTGATATCTGAATTAGGGGCTGTCCCAAGGGGAGTCTAGCAGGATTAAATCAGAGGAGTCCGAAGTCGGCTCTGCGGTTTCCGATGGGGAGGGCGGGAAAAGTTTCACCTCTTTTTGGAGTTGGTTGAGGAGCCAACGCTGGAAGAGGTCGTTCCGCAGTCGGGCTCGCATGGCGTCGTCCAGTTGGCTGGCCAGATATTTTTCCAATCTTAGGACAACCCACCATTCTCCAATCTGGGTGGGCGGCGCTAGTTGACCGGCGGGGGTGGTTTTCAAAATTTGCACAATTT
>JBKCES010000288.1:0-6364 GCA_046304295.1 Cyanobacteriota bacterium
GATCGAATCCCACAACCATCCCTCCGCCATTGAACCCTTTCAGGGCGCCGCCACGGGAGTGGGGGGGATTTTGCGGGATATTTTTACCATGGGCGCCCGCCCTATCGCCTTGTTAAACTCCCTCCGTTTCGGCAACCTAGAGGACACCCGCAATCGGCGCATTGTCCGAGGGGTAGTAGAAGGCATTAGTCATTACGGCAATTGTATTGGCGTTCCCACCGTAGGGGGAGAAACCTATTTTGACCCCGCCTATTCCGGCAATCCTTTGGTTAACGTCATGGCGCTGGGGTTGATGGAAACGGAAACCATCGTTAAATCCGGCTCCGCAGGGGTGGGCAACCCGGTTCTGTACGTCGGCTCCACCACGGGGCGGGACGGCATGGGCGGCGCGAGTTTCGCCAGCGCCGAACTGACGGATCAATCCCTGGACGACCGGCCGGCGGTGCAGGTGGGGGATCCTTTTTTGGAAAAATCCCTAGTGGAAGCCTGTTTAGAAGCCTTTAAAACCGGCGCGGTGGTCGCAGCCCAGGATATGGGCGCCGCAGGCTTGACCTGCTCCACGTCGGAAATGGCCGCCAAGGGCGGGGTGGGGGTGGAGTTGGATTTAGATAAAATTCCGGCCCGGGAAACGGGCATGGTTCCCTACGAATATTTACTGTCTGAATCCCAGGAACGGATGCTGTTTGTGGCCCAGAAGGGTCGGGAAGGGGAATTAATCGAGATTTTTCACCGTTGGGGTCTGCAAGCGGTGGTGGCTGGACAGGTGATCGCTGAACCGATTGTCCGTATCTTTTTCCAAGGAGAGATTGCGGCGGAAATTCCGGCGACGGCGCTGGCGGATAATACTCCCATTTACCACAGGGAGCTACTGGCCGAAGCGCCGGCTTACGCCCAGAGAGCTTGGGCCTGGACCAGCGCCGCTTTGCCTGAGGCTGAACCGACGGGGATTGGGGGCCACAGTTGGGCGGAGATCTTAGCCCGACTCTTAGCCAGTCCCAGCTTGGCCGCTAAACGCTGGATCTATCGCCAGTACGACCATCAGGTTCAAAATAATACGGTATTATTCCCTGGCGGCGCCGACGCGGCGGTGATTCGCATTCGGCCCCTAGACACCAATCCCCAGGACTGTCGGCTGGGGGTGGCCGCCACCACGGATTGCAACGGCCGTTATGTTTATCTCGATCCCTACGAAGGCGCAAAACTAGCGGTGGCGGAAGCGGCCCGCAATTTGACCTGCGTCGGCGCCGAGCCGTTGGCGGTGACGGATAATTTAAACTTTGGCAGTCCCGAAAATCCCGTGGGCTATTGGCAACTGGCGCTGGCCTGTCGGGGCATCGCCGAAGCCTGTCGGGAGTTAAACACGCCTGTTACCGGCGGCAATGTCTCCCTCTATAACGAAACCCTCGATAGCGAAGGCAAGCCCCAGCCCATTTACCCGACGCCGGTGATCGGCATGGTGGGTTTAATCCCAGATTTAAGCCAGGTCGTGGGTCTCAGTTGGCACCAAGCCGGGGATTTCATTTACTTACTGGGTCATAACCACCAAAATACCCTAGGGGGTTCGGAATACTTGGCGCTAATTCACCAGACCGTCGCCGGTCGTCCGCCTCAATTGGATTTTGAACAGGAAAAACGAGTGCAGAGCGCCTGTCGTTACGGGATTCGCCAGGGATGGATTCAGTCCGCCCACGATTGCGCTGAGGGGGGTGTGGCCGTCGCTCTGGCGGAAGCTTGTCTCCAGACTCCCTACGGCGCCGCCCTAACGTTAACTCCAGAGGAAGGACAGCGCAGGGATACCCTTTTATTTGGCGAAGCTCCCAGCCGAATCCTCGTTTCTGTTAAACCGGAGGATCAAGATGCTTGGGAGTCTTACCTCGAAGAAACCTTCGGCGCCGGTTGGCAACGGTTAGGGACAGTGACGGCAGACGGGATTTTAACGATCAGCACCGATCATCAAGGGGTTATTCTGCAAACGGCGCTGGCGCCCCTGGGAGAAAAATGGGAAAGCGCGTTGGAAAACTGCCTCAGTGGCTAATGCCTATCTTTGGCAGAGGTATCGCAGATCTGGTTGACCGCCAAAACCAATCGGAGGTATTGCGGTACTTGCGAATTTTAAACTCGATTCGATAGGTACGCTACTCATGTTGTTTCCGAGATGCCATAGCGGGTTCAGGATCGCGGTTATGGGTGAATCGGACATGATGGATGAGTTGCCAACCTTGCTCTAAGGCCGCTTTCACCCAATCCCAGCCAATGCGAAAGTAGCTATTGCCGCAAAACCAATGAGGGTCAACCCTTCGAGGGGGCTCAGGGACCCCCCAGCGACGCTTGCCAGTGGCGACGACCTCGACTCCTTGGGCGGTGACATAGAGGGTGGCGACCGCCAAGAGGAACCAGAGACGGGAGAGGGCGCAGACCGAGCGAATCTCGGATTTCTGGAGATTCCAGCCATTGGATTTGGTCATCGAAGAAGGCCTCCTTTACTCACTGAACGCAACCGAAGCACTGCGGCGCTTGAGCACCCGCCAGACCACCGGTAACGCCCAGCCTCGATGCACAACTGCCAGGCGTATCAAACAATACTCATCCCAAGAGGGTACAGATTATAGTGCCAAAAAATGATCTCCTTCTAGAAGAACCTCCAGCGCAGACAAGCACCGTTCTTAGAAATATAGTGCCGATTTCCCGGACTACACAACTCCATCGCAAAACGTTAGGAACCCCAAGTCATTCCTGCTCAGTCCCTCCACAGCGCTTTGATTTGTCGCCAGCGCCGCCCCCGTAACCGCCAACCTTACATCGTGTTCTCGTGCAATCTACTCGTGACTTAGTTGCTCTCAAAACTCAACTGCTGGGGTAATCACGGAGATATTCTTCTGAATTAATATTGTCCAAGGACGCCTAGCTCATTACGCAACCTGAATCGTCCTGGGTTCTGGGATGGGCTCGCCTTCTGCCCGCCAAGCCTCTAAGTACATTTCAATTACATCATCTCCATTATGAATCGCTTCCTCACGATTTTTACCATGAGTGCAAGGCATCACAACAAGATCGGCAAATTCTGGGATCGTGACGAGGAAAAGCTGATCTTCATCAGACCATTGAACAATCATGCTGTATTGATTCATGAATCCTCTCCCTCCCTTAACTCTTCTAGTGCAGTAAGTAGCGTTGCTAATTGTTTTTCTAAGTAGAATGGTACGTCATCTCCATCCTTGCCTGGGACTGTCAGTGTTTTCCCTAGCAGAGGATGCCGCCAACGCTCGTGGCTACCCTTGCCGCGTTTGGGTAAGTAAACAAAGCCTTCTTGTGCGATCTGAGCTTTCAATTCTCGAATCTTCCTAGGCATGGATACTGTTTTGATGTTGCACCCTATTTTCTCACTTTCTTTTCCCCTCAGGCTATTATAGCGGCTTGCAGACTATCGTTATCCTTCTGCTGGGTCTAGCTTTGCTGCTCCGCCAAGCATTTTGACTTTGTCCTCTGCGATCCCCAGACTTTAACCATTACGGCGCTGATCGAACTTGATAATAGGAGTTATCGCCAACCCCGGCGCCGGGAGCAGGGCGCGATTTTTATCCAGATGCCCGAGGCGGTAATTTAAGGTTAACGCCCAGGAAGAGATTTCCATCCAGATCCTCGAATCTTCCACCGTCCGCCAACTGGTGGCGGAAATAATGATTCTGGCGGGAGAAGTGGCGGGACGCTATTGCCAGGAACACCAACTGCCACCGATTTACTGGCGCATTTTCAAATCAAGGCCCACCTCCGGGGAGAAGACCTGCCCTTCAGCCAAGATGAAGTGCAAAATATCCTCTACAGCGTCCTGCTTTCCTCCTAGGAAGCCACCGCCGTCGAGCGCCAGACCAATTGCTATTGGAGTTTGGAGTATCTCCGGCGCCATGCCGATCAAGCGTGGCAGGGGTTGATGTTGCGTTAGCTCCGGCAAGACGAGTCCCTGGGCTTGATTTTGTTGGAAGAGTTGGGGCTGGAATTGGCCCACCGTTTCGAGCGCCCCATTTCTCCTTGCGACCGTTTAGTGGTGCAGGTGAGTCAAGCGGCCCCCGCCGGGACAAGATTCGTTTCCGGGAGTTAGCCGCCGCGGCGACCTAAACGCGCCCCTAAGCGCCGAACACTTGGGTCAGCCGCTCCATCGCTTCCTTCACCTTTTCCCGACTGTTAAAGGCGGAAATGCGGAAATAACCTTCCCCGGCGGCGCCGAAACCGGAGCCGGGGGTGCCCACCACCTTGGCTTTGTCTAGAAGCAGGTCGAAGAAGTCCCAACTGGATAAATTTTGGGGGGTTTTCACCCAAACGTAGGGCGCATTGACGCCGCCATAGACCGCCCATCCCAGCGCCGAGAGCTGTTCCCGAATCAAGCGGGCGTTTTCTAGATAAAACTGGATCAAGTCTTTGACTTGGGCCTGCCCTTCCGGGGAGTAGACCGCCTCCGCGCCCCGTTGCACCACGTAGGAGACGCCGTTAAATTTGGTGGATTGGCGCCGGTTCCAGAGGGGCCAGAGTTCCGTGACGATGCCGTCGGGGGTTTGGGCTTTCAGCGTCCGGGGGACGACGGTAAAGGCGCAACGAGTCCCGGTAAAGCCCGCGTTTTTAGAAAAGGAGCGAAACTCGATGGCGCAGTCCCGAGCGCCGTCAATTTCGTAGATGGAATGGGGCAGGCTAGGGTCGGTGATAAAGGCTTCGTAGGCGGCGTCAAAGAAGATGATAGAGCCGTAGGAGCGGGCGTAATCCACCCAGGCCTGGAGGTATTCTTTGGTCGCCGTGGCGCCGGTGGGATTGTTGGGGAAACAGAGGTAAATTAAATCGACTTTCTCCGTCGGAATCGGGGCGGTGAAATTGTTCTCCGCGGTTAGGGGCAGATAGACCAAGCCGCTATATTCCCCCTCCTCGTTGGCATCGCCGGTGTGGCCCGCCATGACGTTGGTGTCCACATAGACCGGGTAAACCGGGTCGGTGACGGCGATGATATTATCCTTGCCGAAAATATCCAAAATATTGCCCGTGTCGCACTTGGAGCCATCGGAGACAAAAATTTCCTCGGCGCTGATGGCGCAACCCCGGCTTTGGAAATCCTGCTGGGCGATTTTTTCCCGGAGCCAGCCATAACCCTGCTCGGGGCCGTACCCCTTAAAGGTGTCCCGGCTCCCCATTTCCTCCACAGCGTTAATCATGGCTTGGCGACAGGCGAGGGGTAAGGGTTCGGTAACGTCGCCAATGCCCAGACGAATAATATCGGCGCCGGGATAGGCGTCCGCAAAAGCCTTGACCCGGCGGGCGATTTCCGGGAAAAGGTAACCGGCTTTGAGTTTGAGGTAATGGTGATTGAGGATAGCCATGGAGGACGAAAACAAAAAAGTCTGAAATAAACAGTTTGCCATCTCCCCGCCCTCAAAGTCCCCCTGGCAAAGGGGGATTTCCCTCCACCGGCGCTTTACTTGGAGCGGTAGGATTGGATATCGTGATAGGGCACATTCTCATAGGTGCCGTCGCTGGTCTGCACTTTGTAGGTGTCGCCACCATAGCTCACCTCCAAGACTGTTCCTTCGTGGGAATAACCCGAGCGGTCGGTAAAAGTGACTTCTTTATTGACTTGAATATCACTCGGGGAAGAGGGGGTAAACCCAGAAAAGCCGCTTCGTTGCAGAGCGCCGTGGTCTAGGGGATCAAAACTCCCTAAACTATGAACCTCAAGGTGAGGGAGGGGCTGGCCGCTAACGGCGCCGTGTAGGAAATGATGGGGATCGTAGTCGGCTAGGGGAGAGGGAATTAGCGAATTGATGCGTTACTCCCATAACCAAGAAAATAATGTCTGGACAGAGAGTTCAAAACTTGCCGCAAAATCTGGCACAGGGAGGTACTCCTGCGATGATTCCGAAAAGATCGCAGGTGGACGATCACCGAAAAAGACGAGAACTGAGCGATCTTTGGGGTCAATGAGCCACCCCAAGGGGCAACCGTGACCCAGACAACGCAAAATTTTGGCTGTTACCTTGGTTTGACTCTGATCCGGGGACAAAATTTCAATCACCCAATCTGGAGCCAAGTTAAAGGCATTGGCAACGCTTCCATCGGCATTACGGGGAATATTTTCCCACCGAAACACGGCTACATCCGGCACAATCGATGATCCGCCAAAAGTACAGCGCAGTTCGGGATAGGCCCGAGCAATTTTTGCCCTTTTGGTAACTGCGTTAATGCCCATAATTAATGTAACCGTTCAAGGGGGTGATCAACTGCGTACTAAAAGAGTCAAACCCTTGCTGGGTATGGTTTTCGGGGAATTTTTCCAAAAGATGCAACACGGCTCAATCTAGGAAAATGGGGGTTTTGAGCTGGGAATTAG
>JBKCES010000289.1:0-11615 GCA_046304295.1 Cyanobacteriota bacterium
CTGCCAACCCATCCCCCTCCTCGCCCAGACTCAGCTAACCCCACAGCAGGAGCCGCGCCTGGCGGAAGCAAAAAAGCTCAACGATCAAGCGGTTGAACTCTACCAACAAGGAAATTACAGTGCTGCCGAACCTCTCTTCAAGCAGGCGCTGGCGATTGTCAAAAAAGTGCTGGGGGAAAAGCATCCCGACACCGTCACTTCCCTCAATAATTTAGCAGAGTTATATCGATCCCAAGAAAATTACAGCGCCGCCGAACTTCTCCACCAACAGGTGTTGGCAATACGGAAGGAAGTTCTCGGGGAAAAGCATCCCGACACCGCCACTTCTCTCAATAATTTAGCGGGATTATACGAGTCCCAAGGAAATTACAGCGCTGCGGGCCCCCTCTACCAACAGGCGCTGGCGATACGGAAAGAAGTCCTCGGAGAAAAGCATCTTGACACCGCCACTTCCCTCAATAATTTAGCGGCGTTATACAAGTCCCAAGGAAATTACAGTGCCGCCGAACCTCTCCATCAACAGGTGTTGGCGATACGGAAAGAAGTCCTCGGGGAAAAGCATCCCGACACCGCCGCCTCCCTCAATAATTTAGCGGGGTTATACGAATCTCAAGGAAATTACAGCGCCGCCGAACCTCTCTACCAACAGGCGCTGGCGATACGGAAAGAAGTCCTCGGGGAAAAGCATCCCGACACCGCCCAATCCCTCAATAATTTAGCGGTGTTATACTTCTCCCAAGGAAATTACAGCGCCGCGGGCCCTCTCTACCAACAGGCGCTGGCGATACGGAAAGAAGTGCTGGGGGAAGAGCATCCCGACACCGCCCAATCCCTCAATAATTTAGCGGAGTTATACCGCACTCAAGGAAATTACAGCACCGCTGAAACTCTCTACCAACAGGCACTGGCGATTCACAAAGAAGTCCTCGGGGAAAAGCATCCCTACACCGCCACTTCCCTTAATAATTTAGCGGAGTTATACCGCACTCAAGGAAATTACAGCGCCGCCGAACCTCTCTTAAAGCAGGCGCTGGCGATACGGAAAGAAGTGCTCGGGACAAAGCATCCCTACACCGCCCAATCCCTTAACAACTTGGGTGTTTTGTACTACTTTCGGGGAAATTACAGCGCCGCTGAAACTCTCTACCAACAGGTGCTGGTGATTTATAAAGAAGTCTTGGGAGAAAAGCATCCCGACATCGCCACTTTCCTTAATAATTTAGCCGGACTACAGTGGGCGATGGGCGACCTGTCCCAAACCTTGGCGTTGTTGAAACAGGGAACAGACATCCAAGAAATTAACCTCGCTATCTTTCTGAACCAAATCGGCGATGAAAGCCGCAAACAGGCTTACGTCAAAACTTTAACTAGAACTACCGACGCAACTATTTTCCTCCATCTCAACAGCGCCGCCGACAACCCCCAAGCCGCGGATCTGGCGTTAACCACCATCCTGCGCCGTAAAGGACGGGTGCTGGACGCCCTCAGCAACACCGTCGCCCTCCTGCGACAACGTCTCAACCCCAGTATTCAAGCAACCTTCGACGACCTCGGCGCCAGACGGAGCCGACTGGCCAGCCTCAGCTTCCAGGGGCCGGGGAAACTTCCTCCCGAGGTTTTTAAACAAGAACTGGCGACCCTCAACCAACAGATCCAGCAACTCGAAAGCCAACTCTCCAGCCAAAGCGCCGAATTCCGCGCCGAAAACCAACCCATCACCGTCGGCGCCGTTCAGAACCTCTTACCCAAAGACGGCGCTCTGGTGGAATACATCGTTTACACACCCTACAACCCCAAAACTCAAAAATGGGGTAAACCCCGCTACGCCGCCTATATCCTCCTCCCCAACGGCAACATCAAAGGCATTGATCTGGGCGACGCCGCCGAAATTGACAAACTGATCGCCGCCTGGCTCCAAACCCTAAACACTCCCCCCGGTAAAATTCTTCCTTTTCAAAAACGCGCCGAGAAAGAACAAAAAGCCGCTGGCGCAGAGCTGACCGCCAAAATCTTCGCCCCCCTGCGACCCTACCTAAAAAACGCCCAACATTTACTCATCGCCCCCGATAGCCAACTCAACCTGATACCTTTTGCGGCGCTTCCCGACGGCGCCGAGGGGAAATATTTAATCCAAGACTATCAACTCACCTTCCTCACCAGCGGGCGGGACCTGCTCAAACTGCAAAACCCGGCGCCGTCCCGTTCCCCTAGCCTCGTGATGGGCAACCCCGACTACGGCGCTTCAGTCTTAACGCAACCCGGCGATGCCCCCCGCTCCGCCGACATCGGCAAACTCGACGCCTGGTGTTGTAGCCCCCTCCCCGGCGCTCAAGCGGAAGTAGAGGCCCTCCGCCCCCTTCTTCCCGGGGCCAACATTTACACCGGCGCCGAGGCGGGCGTCGATAAACTGGAACCGCTCCAAGCGCCGCCCATTCTGCACCTCGCCGCCCACGGCTTCTTTTTACCCGACAATCCGCCCCCCGCCGACCCCAAACCCGGCTTAACCGGCAACCTCCAGGAAACCCCGAAACCGGATCTGCGGGATAATCCCCTCCTGCGCTCCGGTCTCGCCTTGACCGGCTTTAATCCCAAGCAAAATAAATATGGCGGCGCCTTAACGGCGCTGGAAGCCACCACCCTCGATCTCTGGGGCACCAAACTCGTCGTCCTCTCCGCTTGCCAAACCGGTGTCGGCGACGTCCGCACTGGGGAAGGGGTCTATGGACTGCGTCGCGCCTTCGTTCTCGCCGGCGCTGAAAGTCAGGTGATGAGCCTCTGGAATGTCTCGGATCTGGGCACTCAGAGTCTAATGGTCAAGTATTACCAAAAACTGCAACAAGGCATTGGGCGGAGCGAAGCCCTCCGACAGGTGCAGTTAGAAATGTTGCAAGGGGAAGAGTATCCCAATCCCTACTACTGGGCCGCCTTTACCCCCTCCGGCGACTGGCGCCCTTTTCAGTTCAACTAGGGGAAAAAAGACTCCCTCAACAAACAGTCTCCATAACTGCGACTACCCTCAAGGATTCGATAGGGTAAAGTTAGAGTGAGCGATATAGCGGTATTCTTGCGAATGAGGGACAGCCCTTCGGCTACGCTCAGGGCACGAGGGCTGAGCGTAGCCGAAGCCCGTATCTCACCAATCTGCAACCCGCTATATTAATTTCCCAACCTCTAGACCAGAATTAACTTTTCGGAGTCCATCGCCATGGGACTTGTTTACGCCGCTATCGAGTTAATCAACCCCAAGCAGTCAGGGTTAAGCCCAATGCCAGTTAACGCCCTAGTGGATACCGGCGCAATCACCCTTTGCATTCCTGAGCATATTGTTCTGCAACTTAACCTAGAAGCCTTGGAACAACGAGAAGTGACCACCGCTGACGGAAAAAAACGCTTAGTTCCCTATGTCGGCCCCGTTCAAATTCGCTTTGGCAATCGTAATTGCTTTACTGGAGCTTTAGTCTTGGGAGACTCTGTTTTATTGGGCGCGGTTCCCCTAGAGGATATGGATTTGGTCATTAATCCCCGTTTGCAAACGGTTACGGTTAACCCCGAAAGTCCCAATATTCCCGCCGCTCTGGTGAAAGGCTACGTTTTTAGTTAAACCGTTCCTTCAGCAAGTGGCGTTTTTTCAATTCAATTTGAAGCAGGGGATGTTCTCAAAATTTAAACGACCTTGAATCAGATTGGTGATGATTACCAAATCCTCGGTTTAAACTTGGCATCGTTGAGAATCTTTAGATCCTCCCCCGATTGGGCAATGACAAATAAGCCCTGACGGTAAGCATAGCGAGCCACCTCAGTCGGCGTCACCATCGCCGCCACGGCGCCGAGAATCTGAAACGGTTGGTAACGGGGCAAGAGGCGCTTAAACTTAGCTAATCGTTCTAGATGTTCATCCACATCGTCCTGCCCTAATTTACTCTTAACTTCAATGGCGATAGCTTGGGTAGTATTGACCACTAAAATATCGATTTGCATACCGTCTTGTCCGCTCTGGAGAGAGACATCGGAAGAAATTTCTTTAACCTCAATCCCCCGTTCCCGAAATAACCGCACTGCGGCGGGTCTGACTTGGGACTCGACAAATTCTCCGAGGCGATTGCCCAATCTCCCCAGTTGGTCATCGACCCGCTGGCTGTGTTCTTTAATCAAGCGCTCGGTTTCCTGAAAGCGCCGCTCCGATGCCTGAAAGCGCCGTTCCGTTTCTTTTTGCGCTTCGATCAGTTCTCCGAGGAGTTGCCAAACTTCGTCCGCGGTGGTGGCCATGCTGATTTCCTGCCCATGAGTCTAGCTTTATTTTAGGCTGCGGAAGCGTTAGTCGAATCCAACTAGCCAAAATCCGGTTGGCGGCGTAGGGGTACGACGCCTCCCGCTCCCCCTCTTCTTAAAAACCAAACCTAACCCACCAAAGGACAGGTCAAAAGCCGCAGACCAAACTCGATCCCCTCCACCACCGCTTGGTAGGACGCCTCCAGAATATTGCCCGACACCCCCACCGTCGTCCAGCGGGCCTCGCCGTTGCTAGACTCCACCAGAACCCGAGTTTTAGCGCCGGTGCCGGCGCCACTGTCGAGGATACGCACTTTATAGTCCGTCAGGTGAAAATCCGCAATTTGGGGATAGACCGTCACCAGCGCCTTTCTGAGCGCCTGATCTAACGCCGCCACGGGGCCATTGCCCTCCGCCACTTCCAAAATATCCTGACCGTTCACCGCCACTTTAATCGTAGCCAGGGCGCCGCTCCCGGCGGTTCCCTGGGTTTGCAAGAGGTCGCAGTGGACTTGAAAGCCCTTGACGGTAAATAAAAGGGGACGGTCCCCCAGCGCCTCCCGCATCAGTAGTTCAAAACTGGCCTCCGCCGCTTCAAATTGGTAGCCTTCCTGCTCCAGCCGTTTTAGTTTCCGCAAAATTTCTTGACAGGCGGGGTCTTCTTTACTGAGTTCAATGCCGTACAGCTTCGCCTTGGATAAAACATTGCTCAGACCCGCCTGCTCCGAGACCACAATCCGGCGCTCGTTTCCCACCGCCTCCGGCGCGATGTGCTCGTAGGTCAGGGGATTCTTTTGAACAGCGGAGACATGGATACCGCCCTTATGGGCGAAGGCGGAGCGACCCACAAAGGGCGCGTGGTCGTCCGGCGCTAGGTTAACGATTTCGCTAATCAGACGACTGGTGTAGGTGAGTTGGGGCAGGCTTTCTGGCGTTAAACAGGCGTAGCCCAGTTTCAGTTGCAAATTGGGAATGAGCGCACATAAATCGGCGTTGCCGCAACGCTCCCCGTAGCCGTTAATCGTGCCCTGAACCATAGCGGCGCCGGCCTGAACTGCCGCCAGGGAATTGGCCACGGCCACGCCGCCGTCGTTGTGGGCATGGATACCCAGCGCCGCCTGGGGAAAGGTTTCCCGCACCTGAATGGTGATGGCCGCGACGTCCTGGGGTAAAGCGCCGCCGTTGGTGTCGCAGAGGGTCAGCCATTCCGCCCCGGATTCCAGCGCCGTTTTTAAGGTCGCTAGCGCGTAGTCCGGGTTGGCTCTAAAACCGTCGAACCAGTGCTCGGCGTCGTAAATTACCCGGCGCCCTTGACTGCGAAGATAGGTGATGGTGTCGGCGATCATGGCTAGATTTTCCGCCAGGGTTGTTTTCAGCCCTTCCTTGACCTGGAGATCCCAGGATTTGCCAAAAATGGTGACCCAGAGGGTTTCCGCCCCCAATAAACGGGCCAACAGGGTATCGGTCGCCGCTTGGCCGCCGGGGCGCCGGGTGGAGCAAAAAGCCGTCATTTGAGCGGTCTGGAGGGAAAGACTGCGAACTCGTTGAAAAAAGCTATCGTCCTTGGGATTAGCTCCGGGCCAGCCGCCTTCGATGAAAGGAATCCCGAGGCGGTCGAGTTGCTGAACAATCTTGAGTTTGTCTTCCACAGACAAAGAAATGCCCTCCCGCTGAGCGCCGTCTCGGAGGGTGGTGTCGTAGAGCCAGAGGGAAGGGCCGGTCATGGCGGGGAAAAACTGCGGGTTATCCTAACCATAGCGCCTAGTTTCGGCGCTGTTATCTGCCCTTAAGCCGGCGCCCACCAGAAGCGGAGAATATAGCCCAGCGCCTTGACCCCGTCCCGCCAGTTGATCTTTTTGCCCTCGGCGTAGGTTCGCCCATAGTAAGAGACCCCGACTTCGTAGATGCGCCACCGGCGCCGGGAGCGGGTTACTTTCATCGTAAACTCCACCTCAAATCCGAAGTCGTTACAGGCGAGCTGTAACCCCTCTAAAACCTCCCGGCGAAACATTTTATAACACACTTCGATATCGCTAAGATTAATATTGCAAATTAAGTCAATCAGACTGGTAATAACTTTATTACCTAGATAATGGTGAAAATATAAAACCCGGTGGGGATTGCCATAAAAACGAGAGCCAAAAACCACATCAGCTCGATCTTCGGCGATCAACTCCCACATGGCGCTCCAGTCCCTAGGATCGTATTCCAAGTCCGCATCCTGAATAATCAACACGTCCCCCGTCGATTCCGCAAAGCCCGTTCTCAGCGCCGCTCCTTTCCCTTGGTTGCGACCATGGAAAATCACCTTTAGTTCCAACGCGCCGGGGTGGCCGAAAGCCTCGGGTTTTAAAGTTGCCGGATCCAGAAAAACTGCCGCGCCGGGAAGTCCAAAAGTTCCCATTAACCATTCCCGTGTGCCGTCTTGAGAGCCGTCGTCCACCAGCACGATTTCCTTCGCAATTTCCGGCAGAATTGGCGCCACTTTTTGGAGGACTTTTTCTAAGGTTTGAATTTCGTTATAAACGGGGATAATAATCGATAATTTCATTAATTTTATTCTCGGGAGCACCCTAGGCCAAGGTGACGGACCCTAGCCGCGGATCAGGCCCTCTTGATATTATCAAAACCGGACTCCCCTTCTCGACTCAAACCCCGATGCATCTTCTGATCCCCGCGGCTGGCGCCGGCAAACGCATGGGTAGCGCCCAGAATAAGCTCTTGCTTCCCCTCCTTGGACGCCCTCTTTTGGCCTGGACTCTAGAGACGGCGCTGGACACCGCAAGTATCGAGTGGATCGGGATTATCGGTCAGACCTCGGATTTTCCTGCCTTTGCAGAGATTTTAAACGGACTCTCCCCGAGAGCGAAGCCCTGCGCTTTGATCGAAGGCGGTGCCACCCGTCAAGCCTCGGTCTTTAACGGTCTGTTGGCGCTTCCTCATGAGTCGGAAAAAGTCCTAATCCACGACGGCGCCCGCTGTTTAGCCACGGCGGCTTTATTTAATCGTTGCGCCCAAGCGCTGTCTGCGACGGACGGTCTCATTGCCGCGGTGCCGGTCAAGGACACGATCAAAAAGGTGGATAGTCAGGGCTGGATTACGGAAACGCCCGAACGAAGCGGTCTCTGGGCCGCCCAAACACCCCAGGGCTTTAGCGTCGACTTACTGAAACACTGCCACCAAAAAGGGTTAGACTTCGGTTGGGAAGTGACGGACGACGCCGCCCTACTGGAGCGTTGCGGCGCGCCGGTGCGGGTGGTTATGGGGGAAGAAACGAACCTAAAACTCACAACTCCGGCGGATTTGGCTCTGGCGGAGTTTATTCTCAGTCAGCGCCGAGCAGGTCAATAAACAAGGTAATTCAAGCATGTTATTCAGGGGCATAAGTCTTAAGGCCAATGCCCGCATTCGGCGGGTCTTTAGACCCGATCTGTGTACACCGTAGATTTCCAAGGGGGGTTGGGGAGGATAACCGTTGGATTGCGTTCACCACCCATTTAAGCCTGCTTTTTTTATTTTTTAAACCCGAGTGGCTCGGTTGGCGTTGGCTTCGACTTCCCGCACTTTTTTGCCCCGCCAAAAGAGCCGCAGGGGGGAGCCTTTAAAACCCAGTTGTTTGCGAAACTGCCCCTCGATATAGCGCCGGTAGTTTTCGTTAAAGCGTTTGGGGTCATTGACAAAGAGAGCGATGGTGGGGGGTTGGGTGGAAACCTGAGTGCCGTAGTAAATTTTTCCTTGTTTGCCCTGGCGGGTGGTGGGGGGAGAATGCCAACCAATGGCTTCCTGGATCACTTCATTGATGACCGCCGTGCTGACCCGGCGCCGATGACTTTCCGCCGCGATGTCCACCAAATCGAGGATTTTTTGCACCCGCAACCCCGTTTCGGCGCTGACGAAGATCATCTCCGCCCACTCCAAAAAGTACAACCGGGACATAAGCGCCTGTTGATGCTCGTAGATAGTGTAGGAGTCTTTTTCCACCGCATCCCATTTATTAACCACCAGGATCACCGCCCGCCCGTCTTCAATGATCCGACCGGCTAACTTCAAATCCTGATCCGTGACCCCGTCTAGGACGTCGAGCACAAATAAAACCACATCCGAGCGCCGGATGGCCTTGAAGGCTCGATTAATGCTAAAAAATTCGGCGCCGTAATCCACATTTTTCTTGCGGCGAATACCGGCGGTGTCGATAAGACGATAGCGGCGCTCGTTCCGCTCCACCACCATATCAATGGCGTCCCGAGTGGTGCCGGAAATAGGGCTGACAATGGCCCGATTTTCGCCGGTGATGGCGTTGAGGAGGCTGGATTTGCCCACATTGGGGCGCCCGATGATGGCGACTTTAACCTCCTCCGGCTCTGTTTCTTGGGAAATCGGGGGCAAGTACCCGATCAGTTCGTCCAACAAATCCCCCGTGCCGCTCCCGTGAATAGCGGAGATGGGATAGGGTTCCCCTAACCCCAATTCCCAAAACTGGGCGGCTTGGACAATGCCCTGCTCCGGGGATTCGCACTTATTAACCGCCAGTAAAACGGGAACAGATTGGAGACGCAACCACTGGGCGATTTCCGCGTCGCTGGGAGTGGGGCCGCATTGGCCGTCCACGACTAAAATGGCCGCCTGGGCCTCCGCCAGTGCCAAACTGGCCTGCTCCCGGATTTGGGGTAAAAACTCCGTATCGTCCTCAAATACTAGACCGCCCGTATCCACCACCTGAAACTCCCGGTCTTGCCAAAAAGCGGGACGGTAGGTGCGATCCCGGGTGATACCCGGCTGGTCGTGGACAATGGCCTGCTGATCCCCCGCCAGACGGTTGACTAGGGTCGATTTGCCCACGTTAGGGCGACCAATAATAGCGACGGTGGGCAGAGGCATAGGGAAAAAGGCGATCAAGGAGTGATCATAACGGTAGCAAATTTTTTCTGCGCTTAACTCTCAGGCGCCAATTCTCGGCTTAACTTCCGGCGCTTTCGGCCATACAAAGCCCGATAGCGACCCGTTGACGTCGAAATTGTTGAGGGGATTGGTGCGTCCATCTGAAATATCCTCATCTCTGGTTTGTGTCTTTTTATCGCCTCCACAGAGGAGCAAAATGATGGTTTTCCCCATTTGCGCAAAGTAAACGCGGTACCCTGGCCCGTAATCTATGCGCAGTTCATAAACACCTCTGCCGACTGGCTTATAGTCCCCTCGATTACCCAGCGTAACACGGTCTAATCGTTGAGCGATTCTCGCTTTAGCCTTGAGGTCTTGCAAGGAGTCAAGCCATTGAGCAAAGGGAATTTTGCCATCCTCTGCGATATACCGTCGAATTTCTCTGGATTCAGTCCCTATATTAAAGTAGCCGTGGTAAACTTGGCGCCATGACTCCCAGCGCCGAACCTCTGATCATTGCCGAGCAGGTGGAAAAATGGTTTGACCAGTTCCATGTTCTGCGGGGCGCCAATTTAACGGTGCATCGCCAGGAAGTCGTGGTCATTATGGGCCCCTCCGGGTCGGGAAAATCCACCTTTATCCGCACCTTTAACGCTCTGGAATCCTACCAAAAGGGTCAGGTGATCGTTGACGGCATCCGTCTGGGGCAGGATTTGCGGGGGATTGAGACCATTCGTCAGGAAGTGGGCATGGTCTTTCAGCACTTTAACCTCTTTCCCCATTTATCCGTTCTCGATAATATTACTCTGGCCCCCCGGTGGGTACGGCGCTATTCCCAGGAGCAAGCGGAAGCCATCGCCCTAGATTTGCTAGAGCGGGTGGGCATTTTACCCCAGGCCCATAAATTTCCGGCCCAACTTTCCGGCGGACAAAAACAACGGGTGGCCATCGCTCGGGCCTTGGCGATGCAACCGAAAATCATGCTTTTCGACGAACCCACCTCGGCGCTGGACCCGGAGATGGTGCGAGAGGTGCTGGAGGTGATGCGGGATCTCGCTCGGGAAGGAATGACCATGGTCTGCGTCAGTCACGAGGTGGGATTTGCTCGGGAGGCGGCGGATCGGGTCGCCTTTATGGACGGAGGACTGGTTCTAGAAACGGCGCCGCCGGAGGAGTTTTTTCAACATCCACAACATCCTAGGGCGCAACAGTTTCTAGACCAAATTTTGTTTTAGGCGCTGAAAAGGGGGAACTCCTCAAGGGAGGCAAATGTTCGAGAAGGTCGGGATCAAGAAAAGATAATCTGAGAGCCTGGCGCATTGATTTTCACCGTTAACACCTGATGCTGAGCAAAGGTTTGGCGCAGTTGGGGATGGACTTCCGGCGGCGCGAAAAAGAGCATAAAGCCCCCGGCGCCAGCGCCGAGGAGTTTGCCGCCCCAGGCGCCAGCGGAGCGGCCGAGGTCGTATAGGCGGTCAATTTCCGGGTTGGAAATGCCCTGGTCTAAACTGCGTTTGGCCAGCCAAGCCTGATGGAGCAGTTCCCCGAAGGCGGAAAAGTTCTGAGCGCCGGTGAGGATATCCCAGCCTTGATCCACCATCCGGCGCATAGTTTTCAAGGTGTCCCGGTTATCCCCCACCCGCTGGAGTTGTTTTTCCACC
The DNA here is from genome assembly GCA_046304295.1 of Cyanobacteriota bacterium. Lineage (GTDB taxonomy): Bacteria > Cyanobacteriota > Cyanobacteriia > Cyanobacteriales > Microcystaceae > Synechocystis. Next base: position 10,809 of record JBKCES010000289.1, read on the forward strand.
ACCTGGGCGGCCCGGCGCTTGATGCCGGTGAAGACAATAAATAAATGGTCTTCAAACTCTTGTAGGCGCTGGGGGGAGAGGGGCAGACGATGGACGAGAATATCGGTCTCGGTTCTAAATTCCACGAGGTTAAAGCCCCCCAGCGCCGCCATGAGCTGATCCTGACAACCCACTTTATCCTGGACGAGATGACGCTCGACGTAGATGGCTTCGTAAGCCAAATCCAAGGGTCGAATAAACTCGCCCTTAAAACTGTGGAGCGCCTGGAGGAGCGAGACCGTAAAGGCCGAAGAGGAGCCTAAACCCGTAAAGGCCGGTAGATCCGCCACATTATGAAGCTCGATGTCCTTTTCCAAGCCGCAAAGCTTGAGGCATTCCCGAAAGACCCGATGTTCCATTTCCTCGGGGGTTTTCACCAGCTCTACCTTGCGATAGGAAACCCGAACGGAATAGTCGAAGAGGTGACTGAGAAAAGGACTGGCGGTAATATAGGAAAACTTATCAATGGCTGTGGCTAAGACTGCGCCGCCCTCTTTTAAAAAATATTCGGGATAGTCTGTGCCGCCCCCAAAAAAGCTAATTCTGACCGGCGCTCTGGAAATCAACATAGGCGAGAAGGACAGGTCGGATTGGAGAGGATCATACTCTGGATCGACATCCGAGAGTGTCGAGTTCCCCCCAAGCCCCCCCTGATAAGGGGGGGACACGCAACAATCGGGCGTAAAAGTCCTTCCGTTGCCAGGGGGGCATAGGCCAAATTATGGCTTAAAACTCCCCCATTTTAAGGGGGATTTTGGGGGATAAAAC
>JBKCES010000290.1:0-5466 GCA_046304295.1 Cyanobacteriota bacterium
CTCCAAGGAGTTACCCACCCCTAACCCCTCCAAGGAGGGGAACCGGATTTCCTTCCTTGGGGAAGGTGCCCGCAGGGCGGAAGGGGTCAAATCCCAAGCGTCAGTCAGACCCACCCTCTTAATCCCCTCCCCGGAGGGGAACCGGATTTCCCCCCTTTCAAAGGGGAGCTAAGGGGGATAAAACCCACAGATCGGCGCCGGCGCTAACCCAACCAAGCCACCAAATCAGCGGCGCCGCTAAAATCCAACAAATCCTCCCCTAGGCGCTCCAACGCCTCAAGCTCCAACCCCTCCACCTGAGCCACCTGAGCCGGGGTCAATTGCCCGCACTTACGAGTCAACTGCCGTAAAACTAGCGCGGCCGCTTCCTCTTGTCGTCCTAACGCCGTAACTTCTTGATAAAAGCGAGATTGGGTCAAATCAGCGGTTTTTAGGTCTAGCATTTTTAAAATGTCCTCGGCGCCGAGATGGGGAAACTTGTTGACCAGTATAGTCTCCAACAAGTTTAACCGTTGCTGAAATAGAGTGGGATCGTCGGATTCGCGCAAAATCCCTTGTCCCAACGCAAACGCCGTGTCTTGTTCCACCACTAAGATTTTCAAGAGGGCTAGATTAGGGCTAAGCGCCGTTAGCGTCAATAAATCTTCTAGGTAAAAACAGGTAATGTGATTTTGCAGTAAGATACTATAGCTGAGGGGACTGCCGAGTCTTTGTTGTCGGCTTTTCAGCAGTAATAATCCTTGCCAAGGGCGGATCGCAGGATATTGTTGCAAATACAAAAAGATTTCGGCAAAGTAGCGACCATAAAATCCTTCATCCGTTTGCATTTGGGCTTCGAGAAAAATCACCGGAATGGTGAGGTCATCGGACTGGGGACACAAGACCCCATCTAGCCTAAATTCTCGCTCCTTGATCACCGGGGCAGTGTAATCAAATTCCCACTCTGGGGCAATGCCGGGGAGTAGTTCGGCGAGCATCCCCGGCTGAGTCAAAAACAGTTGGTAAAACCATTTATCAGTTTTCATTACTTATCCTTACAAAGCGCCGCCTGAGCCAGCGTGATCGAGTCTAGGGCACGTTTCCCGGCGCCGTCTAGCCCCAATCCTCCGAGGCAGTGCTGGATTGAGTCGGCGCCGAAAAATGCCCTCAAACCCTGATTATGTAAAGGTTTTCACCGAAATAGCACTCCCCGGCGCCGGAGTTTGCCACAGGCTAACTGTCAAAAATCAGGAATATTCGGATAGAAAAATCGGGAAAAAGAGCGCCGGGGATTGATTTTCAGTTTAGTATTCAGAATTATCCGGCTCCCTCAAGTGCCGCTTATGCGTCCCCCATTCCCATCTTTCTCAAAAACCATGCGAACAAAAAAAACTGGTACTACTTGCGGCACTGACCACCGGCGCTAGCCTCGGCTCCCTAGCCCTCGCTCCCTCTGCTCAGGCGATCGCCACCTACACCCTGAGTGGCGTTCAACTTGAGGGCGGCGGGTCGATCACTGGCTCCTTCACCTATGATCGTAACATCGGTTCCAACGGCACCTACAGCAATGTTCAACTAACGTTTAATGCTTTAAATAATGGAAATCCTTTTTCGTGGGATGGATCTGATCTTGTTATCAACTTTGCTGATAACCCCACTGCAATGAATTTACCTGTAAGAAATGGTTCTGATTCGAGTGATTTAGATTTTCGTGGAATTGAGCTGTTTTTTGCCAATCCATTGACAGGCACTCCTGGTGAAACCATTGCCCTCGAGCTTTTCACGTCGGTGTTCCGTGGTAATGGCACACCTACTCTTACGTCAGTCTTGATTGATTCCTCCAATCTTGGCAGTGTCACCGCCACCCCCGTTCCCCTAGAAAGTGATGCCCTACCCATTGTGGGTGCGGCTGCCTTTATGGCCGGTGGCTTGTGGTTCAAGCGGCATCGCGCCCAAGCTAAAGCCAACCTCGACTTTCTCAGCGTAGAGTCTGAAAAATAACCCACCCCTAACCCCTCCAAGGAGGGGAACCGGATTTCCTTCCTTGGGGAAGGTGCCCGCAGGGCGGAAGGGGTCAAATCCCAAGCGTCAGTCCGACCTACTCCTTAATCCCCTCCAAGGAGGGGAACCGGATTTCCGCCCTTTCAAAGCTATCGTGTATACACAAGTGTCACGATCCCCCCTAACCCCCCTTAGAAAGGGGGGAAAACTTCTCAAAGTCCCCACTTCGACAGGCTCAGTACGGCGCCTTGTAAAGGGGGATTGTCCCACTGGACTCCACTGAGCTTGCCGAAGTGTAGGGGGATCAAACCCAAAATTTAGGTCTTTAGCCAAGATCTGTGTACACCCTAGCCTTTCAAAGGGAGGGATAAAACCCGACAGTCGGCGCCGGCGCCGCTCCCAGAGGCGCCCAGATCAGAAATTTCTCGGATGTAAGCCGCCGGACTATTTCACCGCCCTTTCCCAAATTTGTGGCATCATTGACTGACAGAGACAGTCGCCCTCTGATGCTCAACGTTGCTTGGGGCAATCCATGCCAACATTATGTCAGCTCGTGATCTATTCCACAACACCGTCAAAACCTCACTCCAGAAAGCTGGTTGGCAAATTACCCATGATCCCTATGGATTACAAGCCGACAGCTTTGATTTAGCCATTGATCTCGGCGCTGAGAAAGTCATTGCCGCCGAACAAGGGGAGACAAAAATTGCCGTAGAAATTAAAAGCTTTCTCGCTCCTTCCAAAATTTCCGAATTTTACGGCGCTTTAGGACAATTTATTACCTATCGCTTAGCCCTGCAGAAAATGGGTCTTGAGGCTCGCATATGGTTTGGTAACAAGGATTACATTTTGAGGCGAGACCCGACTCAAATCGGCTTTACTGCATAAAACGTTATTTTGTCAAGCATAGTAAACCCACAAGAGCCCAGAAAATAGAATCCAATCGAACTTTATATTTGGCTGTACCCGAGGAACTTTATGACAAATTTTTTGCAACTCCTTTGATTCAAGAAATCATTCAAAGTAATAGTATTTATCTCATTACCTATAACATCGAACAGGAGATAATCTCCCAATGGATACCCTTACCCAATACCGCCAATACATCCAGCAAATCCTAAGCCGTCATGCCCAACAGGTCTGGGATGAACGTATTCAAGCGCAAATGATTATTGACCCAGAGAGAGACCATTATCAACTTCTGTATGTCGGTTGGCGGGATTCTAAACGAGTCTTTGGGGTAGTGATTCATGTCGATATTATCGATCACAAAATTTGGATTCAACAAGATGGAACAGAAATTGGCGTTGCTAATGAACTACTAGAACTCAGCGTACCTAAAACAGATATTGTGCTTGCGTTTGATCCGCCTCACCTCCGCAAATACACAACCTTTGCGATCGCCTAGAGAGTCAAACCATCAGGTGATCATGGAGCGGAAGGGGTTTAACCCAACCAAACCACCAAATCAGCGCCGGCGCTAACATCTAACAAGTCCTCCCCTCGGCGCTCCGATGCCTTATCCTCTAGAATTGGATCAGCCAAAATTCAGGGACTGAACTCAAAAATCCTAATGAGCAATCACCCTTTCCTGAAACTCGAAATATCTCAACTCAGTATTAATGAGCGTATTCAACTCGCTGAAGACCTTTGGGAAAGTATTTTAGATCAACAAAAGGAATCCAAAGTTATGGAAAACACGTCTAAAATGACGATATAGCGGTCGCATCTGGGTTGTAAATTTTCCTCTGCCAAAAGGCTTTACTCGTAAGGGTTCCGGCATTGTCGAAACCCACAGATCGGCGCCGGCGCTCGTAGGGCAGAGTAGGTGACCTCCCAAGAGGAAAAAAGCTATAATTTCCTTAATCCTCATACCCAATAATGAGTTATAGCGGTGTCTGCACTGGCGAGGGACAAATAAGATGGCTGAAACCCTTACTCAGTAAGGAATTCTGTGTTCTCACTCGGGAGAATACCGCTATATGAAAATCAAGGTTATTATTTGGCAAGAAGAGGACATTTGGTGCGCAAGCGTTCCAGCTTTATCAGGCTGTCATACTTGGGGGGAAAGTTATGAACAATTGATGATCATGGTGAAAGAAGCGATTGAAGGCTGGTTAGAGGTTGCAAGCGAACAAGAATCTTTGACCGATAATCAGCAACTCGTAGAAATTTCGCTATGAAATCAATTTCTGGCAAAAAGTTATGTAAAGTTCTTCAGAAACACGGATGGTTATTGGCAAGAGTTAAAGGTATAGCAGGCCTAAGTGAATCATGAACAGGGTTCGATTCACGCCCCCCTTTCCAAGGGGGGTTGGGGGGGATAATCCTTGGATTGCGTTCACCACCCATTTAGGCCTGCTATAGTCATCATATTTTTACCAAACCAAATGTTTCGACAATTATTACAGTTAAGGGGAAAGCATTGCTGGCGCTGCGCCCAGAGGCTCCCAGATCGGAAATTTCTCGGATCTAAGCCGCCGGACTATTTCCCCGCTATACTGATGAAAACTATTTCGTCCGTGTGATCGCTATCCCCTGATCTCCCCGGCACTCTAGAAATCATCGATCAAGGAAATCATGCTCAAAAAACTCGCTATCCTCGGCGCTGTGACCACCGGCGCTACCCTTGGCTCCTTTGCCATCGCCCCCTCTGCTGAGGCGATTCTTTACAATGTCTCTGCTAATCTGGCAGGCGGAGGAACCATTAGTGGTTCCTTTGAATATTCTCCGAATACATATAGCAACTGGAGTTTAACTGTCTCTGGGACAACTTTAGGGAGTGGTACTTTTAATACAATCTACAACACAGGTACTAGCTTTTTGGGCACAAGCAATGATTCATCTAATCTTCAAGTCTTGCTTAATGGCTCCGACGTATCAGCTGGCAACTATCAATATGTTGCATTGCGCTTCACAGACGCACTAACGGGAGTTGCTGGGCAAAGTACAACTCTAGTTCAAGGTATTAATCCATTAATCCCTTCAATCATGGCGACTGATGGTGGTGGTGGATTCGCATCTATTGTTATTAACAACTCTTCGAGCAACGTTACTGCCGTTCCCCTCGAATCCGACGCCCTGCCTATTGTCGGCGCCGCCGCCTTTATGGCGGGTGGCTTCTGGTTCAAGCGGCGCCGGGCCCAGGCTAAAGCCAACCTCGACTTTCTCGGCGTAGAGTCTGAAAAATAACCCACCCCTAACCCCTCCAAGGAGGGGAACATGAAATCAATCCTTCCTTGGGGAAGGTGCCCGCAGGGCGGAAGGGGTCAAATCCCAACCGTCAGTCCGATCCACCCTCTTAATCCCCTCCCAAGAGGGGAACCGGATTTCCCCCCTTTGAAAGGCTACCGCATACACAGATCTTGGGTTAAAAACCCAGTTTTGGGTTTGATCCCCCTAAATCCCCCTTTACAAGGGGGACTTTGAAGGCCGGTTCCCCCCTTTCCAAGGGGGGTTAGGGGGGATTCTGACAGTTGTGTATAC
>JBKCES010000291.1:0-4597 GCA_046304295.1 Cyanobacteriota bacterium
GGGCGTCGATGGCCACAACGATACATTGACACCCAAAACGGTCACTGGCCGCGTTAATAAAATCGGGATTGCGGACGGCGGCGGAATTAATGCTGACCTTGTCGGCGCCGGCCCGGAGCAAAGCTCTAATGTGCTCTAGGGACTGAATACCGCCCCCTACAGTCAGGGGAATGAAGACTTCTTCCGCGGCGCGATAGACCACGTCAATAATGGTGCCCCGGCCTTCGTGGGTGGCGGTGATGTCCAAAAAGACCAACTCATCGGCGCCGGCTTGGTTATAGCGCCGGGCCAACTCCACCGGATCTCCGGCATCCTGGAGTCCGACAAAATTAATCCCTTTAACCACTCGTCCAGCGTTGACGTCGAGGCAGGGTAAGAGGCGCTTGGCGAGCATAGGGCATAGGGGCGGGAGGTGGAGGCTTCTATCTTAGGGGGGGCTAGCCCTATTGATACTTGGCAAAATCGGTGTAACCCAGCGCCGGGTCGCCGCTAGGCGTATACCAGAACTTAGCGTCAGCCTCCGGCGCTAGGGGCCAGCCCTGGGCGAAACGCTCCACTAAATCGGGGTTGGCGATGTAGGGACGCCCAAAGGCGATCAAATCTGCGTGACCGTCTGTAATGGCGGTTTCGGCGCTGGTTTGGCTGTAGCCGCAGTTGCCCATTAAAGCGCCGGAATAAACGGCCCGAAATTCTTGGAGGGTCGTGGGTTCTCCCAAATTGTGGAAACCAAAGGCCAGACCGTCCATGACGTGGAGGTAAGCGAGACCATAAGCGTCCAAGCGGCGGGCATAGTCGCTGAAACTCTCCCGGTAGTCGGGAGACCCCATATCGTTAAAGACGCCGTTGGGGGAAAAGCGGACGCCCACCCGCTGGGCAGGAAAGACGCTGAGGGTCGCTTCCAGAATTTCCCGCAAAAAGCGAAAGCGATTCTCCAGACTGCCGCCATACTCGTCCCGGCGCTGGTTTGTTTTGGATTGTAAAAATTCGTCGATGAGATAACCGTTAGCTCCGTGAATCTCCACTCCGTCAAAGCCTGCGGCTAGGGCGCCCTGGGCGGCCCGATGGTAAGCGTCCACCGTGGCTCGAATCTCCTCAACCGTTAATTCCCTAGGGGTTTCGTAGGGTTGCTTCCCCTGGGGCGTGTGGATAGCGTCTCCTTGAATGGCAAGGGGAGACGGCGCTCCCGGAACCCGACCGTCCGGCTGAAAGGAACTGTGGGAGGCCCGGCCGCAGTGCCAAAATTGCAGAAAAATAGGGGTTCCTCGGTCATGAACGGCGCCGACGGCGGTTTTCCAGCCCTCAATCTGCTCGGGGGTATAAATCCCCGGCGTATTTGACCAACCGATCCCTTCGGGACAGACGACGGTGGCCTCCGTAATCAGTAACCCGGCGCTGGCCCGTTGGGCGTAATACTCCCCCATCAGCGCCGTGGGAATCCGGTCAGGGCCAGTTCTGGCTCGGGTCATCGGCGCTAAAACCACCCGGTTGCGGAGGTTGAGGTCGCCCAGTTGGTAGGGGGTTAGGAGGGGAGAAACGGTCATAGGGGCTAAAGGTATAAGAATAGTTTGATCCCCCCTAACCCCCCTTTAGAAAGGGGGGAATCGGACTCAAAATTCAAAGTCCCCCTTATCAAGGGGGATTTAGGAGGATCTGGAGAGCGTTAGGAATTTTTAAAACTGTGGCTCAACCTCAGGGCTCCGTTTTAGGGAGGCGGTGGGGTTGGGGAAAACCGAGGGGTTTGAGTTCCTGGGTCTGGCGTAGGGCCTCCAGGCGCCGGAGTTCCGTGTAGTCGAGCCAATGGATACAGTCCACCGGACAGGTGTCGATGGCTTCCTGGAGAATGGACTCGGGGTCGCCGTTTTGATTAAACACCCGAGAGCGCCCATAGTCCGCTTCGATGTGGAAAGTGTTGGGAGCCACGTGGGCGCAGTGCTTGCACCCGATACAAGTCGGCTCGTCCACATAGACGCCTCGTTGTCGTAGGGCTCCTCCCAGTTCCGGCTCGAAACCGGAGCGGTCTTCAGCCTCCGCTAAAAAACCGCCCAACTCCGGCTCTAGCCCCGAACGCTCCGCCATTAGGCGCTCCACCGTTGCACCACCAGCCGCACAGCGCCGTCGGCTTGGGTTTCCTGCTCCGCCACCTGAAATCCCTGTTGGGCGGATTCCCGGAGAACCGTTTCCAGGGCGTAACCTTGGGTGATTTTTTGTAAAAAGCCTTCCACGGAGAGGGGTTGTTGCCAGTATTGTAAATCGGTGACCAACTCATATTCCCGACCGTTCCAGCAAAAACCGAGGTCGTAATTATTTTCCTGGGAGATCACCAGAGCGGCGCTGACGGTTTGCCCCTGGTAGCCCCGCACGGCGCTGGGGCCCTCTTGCCACTCCATTCCCAGTTTAGAGAGGGCGGTCTTGAGGGTGTCGAGGTCCCGGAGTTGGGTTTTGATGTTGCTAAAGTGAGACATGGTTTGATCCCGAGTTTACTAAATTACAAAGTTGTCGTAGAGGGAGGAGTCCCGCCCTTAGTCTGGAGAAACCGAACGGGTTTGAGTCGTCTGGGCCCAGTCCGTCAGGGGTTGCTGGTAAAACTCCGCCGTGGTCTCCTGGGAAACGACCCGGCCCAGACGGGCCTCGATGGCCGCCGTGACTTCCTGACAAGAGCGCCCCTGAATGCCCGTGACGGTTTCGAGAACCCGACCGTCGGAGTAAATGATAAATTCAAGGGTTTCTAAGTTCATAAGAAAGACTTCCCAGGACGGAGAGGATGATTTTAGATTGTGAAGAAACTTTCCTGATTACGCCCTAAATTTTAACAAAAATTAATCTTTAAGCCAGTCTTTGCTCAGAAAAAGGGGTCAGGATTGTCTTCAGTCAATCCTCGGCGCCGCCGGTTTCTATAGCTAATTCCGGTTCCCCTCCCTCGGAGGGGTTAGGGGTGGGTTAGCGTTCAAGGTCAGTACCCAGCCCCCTCCGAGGAGGGGGAGTTTGATAATTGGAGAACAGCGCCGGTTTACTCGGAGGGCGACCTTGGGGGTAAACTAAAGGATTAGTTTGCCCTCTACGCGCCGCCTCCTTGCTATGCAGAAACAGCGTTGGTTATTTTTGCTGATTATCCTTCTCGCCATCGCCGCCAGCGTGGCTCTGGCGTTGGTGCCCCTCCAACTGGGTTTAGATTTACGGGGCGGCGCCCAACTGACCCTAGAGGTGCAACCCGCAACGGACGGGCGGCAAATTAACGCCGAAGCCCTCAGCGCCGTTAAGACCGTGGTGGAGAATCGAGTCAACGCCCTGGGGGTCTCAGAACCCTTTGTCCAGACCGTCGGCGCCGATAAGGTGGTGGTGCAACTCCCCGGCGTCACCGATCCCAGCCAGGCGGAGCGAATTTTGGGCGGCACGGCCCAACTGGAATTTCGGCGCCAAAAACCCGGCACAGAGGGGGAATTTCGGGCCGAGTACAGCGTTAAGCAGAGTTTGGATCAGCAACTGGAACTCCTACGGCGCTCCGGCGCCGGCAACGAGGCCAAGATTCAGGAACTTCTCGACCAACGCCAAAAAGCCAACGCCGCTCTGCGGGAATTTTTCGAGCCGATTGGCCTGACGGGGCAGAACCTAGACGACGCCCGGCCTACCCCAACTCAAGCGGGGAACGCCTGGGAAGTGGCCCTACGGTTTGACGAGGAGGGGGGCAAAAAATTTGCGGAATTAACCCAAGCGGTGGCTGGCACCGGCCGTAGTTTAGGGATTTTCCTAGACGAGGATCTGATCAGTTCCCCTGTTGTGGGGGTGGAGTTCGCCAACACCGGCATTACCGGCGGCTCGGCGGTGATTACGGGGAACTTTAGCCTCGAATCCGCCAACGATTTAGCCGTGCAACTGCGGGGCGGCTCTCTACCCTTCCCGGTAAAGGTGGTGGAAAATCGCACCGTCGGCGCCACCCTGGGGCAGGACAGTATTCGCAGTAGTATTATCGCCGGTTTGGCGGGATTAGTTCTAGTGTTGGTGTTTATGGGGATCTATTACCGCCTACCGGGGTTAATTGCCGATTTATCCTTGGTGATCTACGCGACGCTCAACCTAGCGGCCTTCGCTTTGTTGGGGGTGACCTTAACTCTGCCGGGCATCGCCGGTTTTATTCTCAGCATCGGCATGGCGGTGGACGCCAACGTCTTAATTTTTGAGCGCACTCGGGAGGAACTGCGGGCGGGCAACACCCTTTATCGCTCGGTGGAGTCGGGCTTCTACCGCGCTTTTTCCAGTATTTTGGACAGTAATGTCACCACCTTAATCGCCTGCGCAGCGCTGTTTGGGTTCGGTTCCGGGTTGGTGAAGGGTTTTGCTTTGACCTTGGCTATCGGGGTCTTGATCAGTATGTTCACCGCCTTGACCTGCACTCGCACTCTGCTCCTGCTGGTGGTGCTGAATGTACCGGCCATTCGCCAAAAACCTCAACTCTTTTGCCCAAAGCTTCCCCTGGCGGCTAAATCTTGACAGTTATAGCGGTATTCTCTTGACTCGGGAACAGATAAAGGGCTGCCCTTCGACTACGCTCAGGGTGCGAGGGCTGAGCGTAGACGTGCCACACTGAGCTTGCCGAAGTGAA
>JBKCES010000292.1:0-12413 GCA_046304295.1 Cyanobacteriota bacterium
ATTAAAACCCTAGAGCGGATTTTGACCCTCTACACGGCGGAGGAGCAACCGGCCATGCGGACGGCCATCGCCGAATCCCTGGTGGCGATTATCGCTCAGGGGCTATGCCGCACCACCGACGGCAAACGGGCTGGTTTCCACGATATTTTGATCAACACCGAAACCGTCAAAGACTACGTTCGTCAGGGCAAATACGAAGAAATGGCCGAGCTGATGAAAGACGGGGAATACGACGGTATGATCACCGCCAACCAATCCCTCTTTAATCTCTATCAGGAAGGCCGCATCACCGAAGAAACGGCGCTGGAACTGGCGCCGACGCCCAACGAGATGGCGATGATGCTCCGGGGTCGGGTCTAGCGCCGGGAACGGCGGGGCTTTTTTCGCTGCCGCCGTTTTTTCCAAACGGTACTGAGATAATCGCTGAGGCTATGGCCCATGGCGGCGCTTTCCAGCCCGATCAATAGAGTTAAAATTTCGGGAATCCAAGGGGCTAACTGAGTGCCGCTTTGGGGTAAATAGCGCCGCCAATCGGGTTGTATGCTTAAGGCGATGAAACCCATACAAGTCCCAATAACGCCGAGGTAAAGTAGGCGTATAACCGTGCCCGCGATAAACCCGTGGGAGAGCCAAGACCGATGTTTAATGGCCCGCCGGTAGGGTAACCAAAGCCAGCGCAGAACGCCCCAGCGCCGATATTGGACGGAATGGATGTCTAAATCGGGGCCGAACATTAGGCCGCTAAATACATAGGCTAGGGCGAAGAGAGCGGCTAGGTGGACTTTCTGGGTAAGGCCGTAAACCAGCGCCGTCAGGGGCGGCAAACTCCAGTAGGTAATGCGGTCGTGGACTTTCCCGGCGGGCATGGGTTAGAGACTTTGTGAATTGAGTTTACATCAGAGCAAAGTCGAGTAACGAATATAGCGGCTTGCAGATTGGTGAGAGATGCGCTTCGACTACGCTCAGCGCTCGAATCAAGAGTTTGAGCTATGAGATTGTCCCTCAGTCGAGAGAATACCGCTATAATCAATTATTTGTGTTTATAAAATGAGTTTTAACGATCCTGATAATCCATGCCGTTAGCGGCGGCGTAGCGTTTCATAAAGCGCATAAACCGTTCCCAATGGGCGTCTGCCACCAGCTCAAAACCGCATTCCGCGCCCTTCAGATCGTCTCCGTCATCGCCTCCAAAAATAAACTTAACTCCCGTCGGCTCGATACTCATTTGCCCCTCTTCGTCAATAAGCCGCAATTCACCGTTAAATTCCTTGGTAAAACTCTGAAACTTCTCCAGCGCCCGCAGTTGCCTAAAGGTAAAAACCACATTGCGGACTCCTGTTTGGGCGTTACGTCGAAGGCTGACATTGCTCAGCTCTTCCGATAGACCGCTAAAAAACTCAATGCTTGGCGTTACTGTACTCATTATCTAACCCAACTTTTTAAGTTCACAAGAATTTATTGAAAACCAGTATAACTTATCAAGAGCGTAAGTCTCAAGACCCTTCAGGGAAAATGGCCGCAGGAATCTAGCCCGGCGGGAGCATCCCAGCTTTGCACAAACAAGATATTTGTTCTGTTTTTTTTTCTGAATACCGTCTTGCCGATCCACTAAATAGCGGCGCCGCTGACAAACTCAGACTCAACAGATGAAAGCTATTGAATTTATTTTTACCAAACTGGCGCCGCCGACCTCGAAAAAATCAACTTAGACAAAGAAGTTACCGACTGGAATTGTCCCTAGCGCCGGAAAAGTGCCGGTAATGCCGGTGAGGTTAATCACTAAATCGTTGGTGCTTTGGAAGCCCGCTGTCCCGTCGTTAACGATCAGGTAAGTTGAAGTGTTGGCTCGGACTAAAGCGGCGCTGTTAAGTCCTAGCGCCTGATTCCCCGCCAGAGCACCGTCGGCGTCGGTAAAGATATTGGTGACGATGGTATTCACATTAGTTGTGACACTGTCTGCGGCGCGGGTGAAGGCAATAGGAGCGCCGATGGCCGCGCCGCCTTGAGTGAGTAAATCAATCTTATCGGCGCCGATGGCAAAGTCGCTGATCCGGTCTAGGGCGGTAGCGGTAGATTGACCGAATTGAAAGACAAAGATGTCATTACCCGCTTTACCTGCGAGGGTATCAGCGCCAGCGCCGCCGTTGAGGATATTAGCGCCGGTGTTGCCGGTGATTTTATTTTTGAGGGCGTTACCTGTGCCGTTAATACCGGCGCTACCGGTGAGGGTCAGGTTTTCGAGGTTAGCGCCGAGGGTATAGTTAATACTGGATTTAACGGAATCGGTACCTTCGTTGGGGTTTTCAGTGACCACATCGCCGATGTTATCGACAGTATAAGTGTCGTTGCCCAGTCCGCCAATCATTGTGTCAGCGCCGGTTTTGCCGTCTAGGGTGTCGTTGCCGTCTAAGCCGGTGAGGGTATTATTGCCCGCATTACCGCTAATTTTATTGTTTAGACTGTTGCCAGTGCCGTTGAGGTTGGCGCTACCGGTTAGGGTAAGGTTTTCGAGGTTAGCTCCGAGGGTGTAGGTCAGGCTCGTTTTAATCGTGTCGGTTCCTTCACTGAGGTTTTCAGTGACAACATCCCCGATGTTATCGACGGTGTAGGTGTCGTTACCCAGTCCGCCAATCATTGTGTCGGCGCCGGTTTTGCCATCAAGGGTGTCGTTTCCGGCTAAACCGATAAGGGTGTTAGCCCCGTTGTTACCAGTGAGTTTGTTATTCAGGTTGTTCCCTGTACCGTTCAGGTTGGCACTGCCGTTGAGGGTTAGGTTTTCAACGTTGTTGGGGAGGGTGTAGTTGATATCGGATTTAACGGTGTCAGAGCCTTGGTTAAGTTCTTCGACCACTACATCGCCGCTGTTATTGACCGTGTAGGTATCGTTTCCGGCTAAGCCAATGAGAGTATCAGCGCCAGTTGTCCCGTTGAGGGTGTCATTGCCGATGGTACCGGTAAACGTGCCCCCTGAGCTGGGGTCATCATTCTGGATTGTACCTTGGGCAGTGGCGGTGGTAATGGTCGCGCCGTTGGTGGGGTTAGAAAGGGTGACTGCAAAGGTTTCGTTAGGTTCTACCGTGGCGTCGCCCTGGACGTTGACGGTAATGACCTTGCTGGTTTCTCCCGCACTGAAGCTCACAACTCCGCTGGGTAGGACTCCGCCGACAAAATCAGTCGCATTAACTGGATTTGTTCCCGTGCCGGTTACGGCCCAGTTGACGTTATCAGTTCCGGTGGTGGCACCAGAGCGAGTGACGGTGAAAGTAAAGGCTTTACTGCCGCTATTACCTTCGGTTTGGACGGCGCTGGTGGCAGAAATCGCTAGGTTGGTGGCAACGGCAGTGTCATCATTCAGAATGGTTCCTGTAACAGCTCCCGTCGTGCCAATGGTGTAGCCGGTTCCTGTCGCTAAGGTTAGGGTAACGGTTTCATCGCTTTCAACAGTAGCATCGGCGGTGGGATCAATGGTCAAAATTGCAGTGCTTGACCCAGCAGTAAAGGTGATGGTTTTGCCTGCCCCTGGGGTCGCGCCTGTGTAGTCGGTAGCAGTGGCCGTTCCAGCAATACTGTAATTAACGGTTAGCGCGTTAGGGGTTGCTCCTGTGCGGGTGAAGGTATAAATCAGGTTTGCAGTTCCATCTTCAGTGACACTGGTGGGGCTTACTGCCAGGGTAATGCTAGGTAAAACAACGGTGTTTTGTACTTCTACTGCACCAATATCGACGGTTCCACCACTAATCCGCGCCAAACCCCGCGCATCAAAAGGCAGTTGTTCAGTCGTATCTCCATCGCCATCTAGATCTTCGCTATCAACTGGAATCTGGTTGTTATTACCCGCATTAATCGCAGGGCTACCCGATAAAGGAATATGGGTTAAGGTCAAGCCACCGTTATTTTGCAATGGACTAAGTTGAACGTTGGCATTAACAATATCCGTTCCTGTACCAATTGTTCCACTGGCTCCAGTTAAAGTACCAATGAGATTATTGTTGTTACCGTTAAATGTACGTTTAAGATCGGCAGATGCTATAGCATTTTCAAACGAGACGTAAACGCCACCGACATCAAAACCCGGACAAGTAAAGGGCTAGCAGGGACTTTGTCCATGACTCACCTGTAAATGCTATAGATTATTTCCTTCAGAGTCAAGAGCCCGAAAGTTCCCAGCAACAATTGTATTTCTAAGATTGACCGTCCCACTCCCATTAGTAATTCCACCACCAGCAGATGACCAGAACCAATCATAAGCAGTATTGTTAGTAATAGTGCTATTTCGTACATTAAGTACGCCATCCCCGTTATTTATTCCGCCACCATCACCTGAAGAGTTACCGCTAATTGTTGTATTTATTAGTGCAACCGAAGAGGCGACAGTGTTTTGTATTCCGCCACCCCCAAGCGTTGAAGTATTATTGCTGATTGTTGAATTAATCACAAGAAGGATAATGCCGTTGTTGACTATTCCTCCACCACTACCACTCGCACTATTATTGTTAATGGTTGAATCCATAATAGTCAGTGTACCGCTGTTATTGAATATTCCACCCCCGCCATTAGCACTATTGTCGCTAATTATGCTCCCATTTCGTAGGTAAGTTGTCCCAAAATTATAAATTCCTCCTCCATCGTCCCCTGCGCTGTTATTGCTGACGGTTGTATTGTACAAATCTAGAAATCCTGTTGATCCGACATAAATCCCCCCTCCGTCTTGAAAGTTGCCAACAAGTCCTCCTGTAATGACTACATTTTGTAAACTTAAGCGTCCGTTAGTCTGTACGTCAAAAACCCGATCACTGTTTAGTAAATTTGAAGCATTAATGGTTGCTTTTTGTGTGCCAACTGAGACAATGTAAAGGATATTATTTCGACTAGCAATATCTAAATCGCCTGTAAATCCTGCGTTTTCATTTATACCATTAGCCGTCAAGTTATAGGTCAAACCACCCGTTAACCGAATTTCGTAGTCTGTGTTGGGATTGGCATTTGCAATTAAGATAGCTTCTCGTAATGATAAACCATCCGTTGTTACTCCATTATTTTGATCGGCTGTTGTTGTCACCGTTAAAATAGTTGGGGCGGATCTTTCTATGGTAATGAATTGACCTCCTAGAGACATTATTCCGTAATCATCTTCTGCTTTAATGCGACTCAACTCAGCCGCGCTGAAACTAACCCCCCGCACCACAGCCGAAAATAACTCCCCCTCGTCCCCGGTTGCGTCTTGCGGATTAAAAACCGAATCCAGATAATGCCCAATCTCTTCAAACAAAATGGCTTGCAAGCGCCGACTATCCCCGTTCACCGCAGACTCTGAGAGATAGATCTTCCCTGTCTGGGCCGAAAACGCCCCTAGAGCCCCCTCTAGAATCTCGTCGGCTAACACCTCAACATCCGGCAACTGGGCCAGCGCCGACCGGAACGCCGCCAAAGACGGCGCTGGGGTTTCAAAGGCAAGGGCGAACTTTTCAGCAAACAGCGGGCCGCTGGCAAAATCTAACAGAGTTTGGACGGCGTCGGCAATAACGGGGCAGAGGAGATCGGTATAGATTCTCATCGCAGAACACTTGGGGGTTTACAAGGTGCTCACAAGCCTAACATCCCCAGCCGCAAAAAACAAGTCCCCTATAGTTCCAAGAGCGACTTTGTACGAAACTGAATCCTGACTCCAGGCGGGTTGGCGCAGATCTAAAGAAAAACTTAAGAATTTACCAGAGCATAAGTTCGCCCTTGATCGTGCTCAGATGGAGCTAGACATAAAGCGTTTACTGTCTATAGCATTTTCAAGCGAGACGTGAACGCCACCGACACCAAAACCCGGACAAGTAAAGGGCTAGCAGGGACTTTGTCCATGACTCACCTGTAAATGCTATAGAAAAGGGCAGCATCTCACTTTTGCATAGAGTTACTTTGAACAATAGTTTTCGTGCCAAGGATGGGCGGATATAGCGGCTTGCAGATTGGTGAGATACGGGCTTCGGCTACGCTCAGCCCTCGCGCCCTGAGCGTAGCCGAAGGGCTGTCCCTCATTCGTAAGAATACCGCTATATCCATGGCTGATACTCCGAAACGTTCTTCCAGTTTAGAGTTCAGCCCTTATTTTTTCCATCGAACTCAGGTTGTGTAAAGAATCCCTCAGCCCCGCCGACAGAAAACGCCTTAAAAAAATCGCCGTCGAACTGCTTGCCCAACTGAAAGCAAACCAGCTAAAAATTGACAACTGGCGCGAGAAAGAGGCAGTCCAATCTACCATTAAAGTGGAGATTTTTAAATACCTCTACAATGAACAAATTGGACTTCCCGTCGATAGCTATACCGAGGAAGAAGTGCAAGAAAAAAGTAATCTGCTCTTCCTCCATATCTTTGAAAAGTATCCTTGTTTGCCTTTTTCCGCCTACAGCCAGCAAGCCGCTTAAGTGAGGTTGTCCGAAATCCAATATTGAGCAGTCTTGACGATAGGTTAGCTCAAGTGAACTAACCTATCGTCGGGTAGTTCTCCACCCCTTGCGAGGACAAATTTTAAGAAAACTTAACACGCTCTCCCCCAACGGCGCCGGAGCCGGGTTCCCCCGTTACAATTCAAAGACTAGACTTACGGCTGGCATGGTCTAGAACTCTTTTTCTTTCCCTGGATAAAACCCGTTATGACTCAACCCTTCGCGCCTCACACCGCTCCCAGTTCCCAAGGCCTCTACGATCCCCAATTCGAGCACGACGCCTGCGGAGTGGGGTTCATTGTCCATAAAAAGGGGCAAAAATCCCACAGCATTGTAGAGCAGGGGTTGACCATCTTATTAAACCTCGACCATCGCGGCGCCTGCGGTTGCGAACCCAATACGGGGGACGGGGCGGGGATTTTATTGCAAGTTCCCCACGCTTTCTTACAAAAGGTGGCCGGCGCCGAAGGGATTACCCTACCGGAAGCGGGACAGTACGGGGTCGGCAATATTTATAGTTCCCCCAACCGGGACAGTCGGGAAGCCGGGCGCCGCTTATTTGAGCAGGTGGCCGCCCAGGAGGGGTTAACGGTTTTAGGCTGGCGGGACATTCCCACGGATAATAGTTCCCTGGGGGAAACCGCCAAGGCCAGCGAACCCTTTATGCAACAGGTCTTCATCGCCCGGAGCGCCGAGTTAACCGACGACCTGGACTTTGAGCGCAAGTTATTTGTCCTGCGGAAACTGGCCCATACCGTCATTCGCGTTCCCGGCGCCGATCCCTTTTGGTACATCGCCAGCCTCTCGGCCCGCACCTTGGTTTATAAAGGCATGTTAATGCCGGTGCAGGTAGGACAATATTACCCCGACCTGCGAGATCCAGATCTGGACAGCGCCCTGGCCCTGGTCCACTCCCGCTTTAGCACCAACACCTTCCCCAGTTGGGAGCGCTCCCACCCCTACCGCTACATCGCCCACAACGGCGAAATTAACACCCTCCGGGGCAATATCAACTGGATGCAGGCCCGCCAGTCCCTCTTCGCCTCTCCCCTCTTCGGCGCCGATATGGAGAAGATCAAGCCGGTGATCAATGTGGCGGGGAGCGATTCCACCATTTTTGACAACGCGCTGGAACTTCTTTACCTCTCCGGGCGCTCTTTACCGGAGGCGGTGATGATGATGATCCCGGAACCCTGGAGCGCCCACGAATCCATGAGCGCCGAGAAAAAAGCCTTTTACCAATATCACGCCTGTTTGATGGAACCCTGGGACGGCCCCGCCTCCATCGCCTTTACGGACGGAGCGATGATGGGCGCCGTTTTAGACCGGAACGGTCTGCGGCCCTCCCGCTACTACATCACTAAAGACGATCTGGTGATCATGGCCTCGGAAGCCGGAGTTTTGCCCATCGAGCCGGAGCGGGTGCTGGAAAAAGGGCGCTTGCAACCGGGGCGGATGTTTTTGGTGGATATGGAAGCGGGACGCATTATCGACGACGCCGAAATTAAACAAGAGATTGTGACCGCCCAACCCTACGGACAATGGTTAGCGGAGAATTTAGTTCCTTTAGACAAACTGCCCTTCGACTCCCTTCGACTTCGCTCAGGGGTCGTCGCTCAGGGCGCGTCCCCAATCCCCCTCCGCCAGCGCCAACTCGCCTTTGGCTATACCTTCGAGGAACTGCGTTTGCTCCTGACCCCCATGGCTCGGGACGGGGTGGAAGCGGTGGGGTCTATGGGCGCCGATACGCCCCTGGCGGTGCTTTCCGATAAACCGAAACTCCTTTATAACTATTTCCAACAACTCTTCGCCCAGGTCACCAATCCTCCCATTGATTCCATCCGGGAAGAAATTATTACCTCGCCGGTGACGACCCTCGGCGCCGAAGGCAATTTACTAGAGCCTCGCCCGGAAAGTTGCCGCTTGATTGAGTTAAAAACGCCGATTTTAGGCAATGAGGACTTGGCCAAACTGAAGGTGCTTGAGGACGGCTCCTTTCAATCCGCGACCCTGCCGATTCTCTTTAACCCGGCTTTAGGCGTTCAGGGTCTAGAGCAGGCGCTAGACCAGCTTTTCGCCCAGGCGGATCAGGCCATTGCCCAGGGCGTTAATCTCCTGATTCTCAGCGACCGCGACCTGAGTGCCGAGCAGGCCCCCATCCCGGCGCTGTTGGCCGTGGCGGGTTTGCACCACCATCTCATCCGTCAGGGCACCCGCACCCGGGCCGGGCTGATTTTAGAGTCCGGCGAGCCGCGGGAAGTCCATCACCACGCCGTTCTGCTGGGCTACGGTTGCGGCGCCGTTAATCCCTATTTGGTTTTTGAAACCTTTGGGGAAATGATCGCCGACGGGCTGTTGCCGGGGGTTGACCTAGAAACCGCTTGTAAAAATTACATCAAAGCCGCCACCAAGGGGGTGATTAAAGTCGCCTCCAAAATTGGCATTTCCACCATCCAGAGCTATCGCGGCGCTCAAATTTTTGAAGCCATTGGTCTCAATCAAAGCGTCATTGACCGCTACTTCACCTGGACCGCCTCCCGCATTCAAGGCGCCGATTTGGCCGTCGTCGCCCAGGAAGCGGCCCTGCGCCACCAGCACGCCTTTGCGCCCCGCCCTGGCGACGCCCATACCCTGGACGTGGGGGGGGAATACCAATGGCGCAAGGACGGGGAAGAGCATTTGTTCAACCCGGAAACCATCCACACCCTGCAACGGGCCGCGCGGGAGGGAGATTACGACCTCTACAAAAAGTACGCCGCTTTAGTCAACGAGCAAAACCAAAAGTTCTTTACCCTGCGGGGATTATTGGATTTTAAAGAACGGGAATCCATTCCCTTAGAAGAAGTGGAACCCATCGAGGCCATTCTCCGGCGCTTTAAAACCGGCGCTATGAGCTACGGCTCTATTTCCCAGGAGGCCCACGAATCCTTGGCTATCGCCATGAATCGCATTGGCGGCAAATCCAACACCGGGGAAGGGGGCGAAGACCCGGAGCGTTACACCTGGACTAATGAAGAGGGGGATTCCAAAAACAGCGCCATTAAACAGGTGGCCTCCGGCCGCTTCGGCGTCACCAGCTTGTACCTTTCCCAAGCTCGGGAAATTCAAATCAAAATGGCCCAGGGCGCCAAGCCGGGGGAAGGGGGGCAACTGCCGGGGAAAAAGGTCTATCCCTGGATCGCTAAGGTGCGTCACTCCACCCCTGGGGTGGGCTTAATTTCGCCACCGCCTCACCACGACATCTACTCCATTGAAGACCTAGCGGAGTTGATCCACGACCTCAAAAACGCCAACCGTCACGCCCGCGTGAACGTCAAACTGGTGTCGGAGGTGGGAGTCGGCACCATTGCGGCGGGGGTGGCTAAGGCCCACGCCGATGTGGGTCTCATTTCCGGCTACGACGGCGGCACCGGCGCTTCGCCCCAACCCTCCATTAAACACGCGGGTCTGCCCTGGGAGTTGGGGCTGGCGGAAACCCACCAAACTTTAGTTTTAAATAACCTCCGCTCCCGCATTGTGGTGGAAACCGACGGGCAACTGAAAACTGGCCGGGACGTGGTCATTGCGGCGCTCCTCGGCGCCGAAGAGTTTGGTTTTTCCACGGCGCCCTTGGTTTCCCTCGGCTGTATTATGATGCGGGCCTGCCATCTCAATACCTGCCCCGTGGGCATCGCCACCCAAAACCCGGAACTGCGGGCCAAATTTACCGGCGACCCGGCCCACACGGTCAACTTTATGCGCTTTGTGGCTATGGAAATCCGGGAAATCATGGCCCGACTCGGTTTCCGCACCCTCGACGAAATGGTGGGCCGGGCTGACGTTCTAGAGCCGAAAAAGGCCATCGACCACTGGAAAGCCAAGGGGCTGGATCTCTCCCCGATCCTTCAACAACCCGCCGCCGGGCCGGAAGTGGGGCGCTATTGCCAGATTCCCCAGGACCACGGGCTAGAAAAATCCCTGGATATGACGGTTCTGCTGGAGTTATGCCAACCCGCCATTGCCAAGGGCGAAAAGGTCAAAGCCACCTTGCCGATTAAAAATATTAACCGGGTGGTGGGCACGATTCTGGGCCACGAAATCACCAAACGCCATTGGGAAGGCCTACCGGAGGATACGGTCTGGCTCCATTTCCAGGGCAGTGCCGGTCAGAGTTTCGGCGCTTTTGTGCCCAAGGGCGTCACCCTTGAACTGGAAGGGGATGTTAACGACTACCTGGGTAAAGGGTTAAGCGGCGGTAAGCTGATCGTCTATCCCCCTCAAGTTTCCACCTTTGTCGCCTCGGAAAATATTATCGCCGGCAACGTCGCCCTCTACGGCGCCACCAGCGGCGAGGCCTATATTTGCGGCATGGCGGGGGAACGCTTCGGGGTGCGCAACTCCGGCGTCAGCGCCGTGGTGGAAGCGGTGGGCGACCACGGTTGCGAATACATGACCGGCGGAAAGGTCGTCGTTCTCGGCGCTACGGGTCGCAATTTTGCGGCGGGCATGAGCGGCGGCGTGGCCTATATTTTGGACGAAACCGGCGATTTCCCGACCCGCTGTAATCAGTCCATGGTCGGTTTGGAAAAACTGGAAGATCCCGAGGAAATTCAGGATCTCAAGTCCCTGATCCAAAACCACGTCCGCTATACCCAAAGCGCCAAGGGTCAAGCAGTCCTAGACCAGTGGGAAACCTATCTGCCCCAATTTGTCAAGGTTATGCCCAAGGACTACAAGCGGGTGCTCCAAGCCATTAAAGCGGCGCTGGAGGCGGGGCTGAGCGGCGACGAGGCGCTGAACGCGGCCTTTGAGCAAAACGCCCGGGACGTGGCCCGGATTGGGGGTAGTTAGGTTGAAGGAACTAGGGGGTTATGGATATAATCCCCTAGACACTGGAGACCTCGTTAGGTTGTGGAAATATGAACAAAAAAGCGCTCTCCGAGCGGGATATTTGCACAAAATACATCACACCGGCTTTAATCCAAGCGGGCTGGAATCTGCAAACCCAAATCCGGGAAGAGTTTTCTCTCACCGATGGGCGCATCATTGTCCGGGGTCATCTCCACACCCGAGCCAAAAATAAACGAGCCGACTACGTTCTCTTTTATAAACCCAATATCCCCATCGCCATTCTGGAGGATATGTTAACGTCAGAGTAACCCACCAAAACTCGACGCTTGTTGCCATCTCTATCAAAATTGATTTATTATCTACGTTAGAGCAGTAGTTATGTCGGGGAAGAGAAAATAGAAATCTTTCAACGTCTTATCTAGACTTCTTTTACTGTTCTTGCAAACCCAATTTAAGTTTTAGTTTCAATAATCTATCTAAATAATTTCAAATGGCTTTAACAACATACACGATTGGAAAAATAGCAGAAATGATTTGTGGCTCACACGGAACATCTGATAAATTTCACTGGGACAATTTTATTTATAGGACTTATGCTGAAATACAGGATTTTTTCATTAGTGATTGTAAGTTAAGTCTGTCGGGCGAGTACGATGGAGGCTCAAGATACTCTTATGCTAATGATGTTTTAAAAGAGGTTAATGGAGATGATACTGAAAATTTCTTATCAAGAGAAATAAGGATTATCATAAGTCAATTACTTTTAATGGTAAACATAGAAAAACCAGAATCTTTTCTGGGCGCAATTCGAGATATTAATCAGATCCTGTCCCATAGTAGCTTGAAAGTAGAATATGATAGCGAAAACAATAAAGTGCAATTCATAAAAACACAAGACAACCAAATCTTACATTGTGATTTAGATGACTTTATTCCAGATGAGAATTTATTTAAAAAGCAATTCCCTGCGGGATTACCATTTGGAATTGATAAGCCTCATGTCAAGATATTTATAGCGGTATTCTTGTGAGTGAGGGACAAAAGTCGGAAAATCTGCTAAGATCTAAATCATTCTCTATTAAGGTGAGACTTAATGAAAGCTTATTCGATAGATCTCCGTCAGAAAATTATCGACGCTCGGATAAAAGA
>JBKCES010000293.1:0-4100 GCA_046304295.1 Cyanobacteriota bacterium
CATCGCGACTCGTTATGATAAACGCTCGGTGAATTTCTTGGGGGCTATTCATCTAGCCGCATCCATAATTTTATTGGCTTAGCCTCCTTAGCATTAAGAGGTATATTTTGTCAAGCCCTTTAAATGATGACACCCCCTAGGGAAGGGAACCTTGTGAGTCGGCACCGGTTTAACTGCTCACGTCCGCGACACTCGACCCATTGATACGGCGCCGACGCGAAGACTCTGCAATCGACTACCGGCGAAGCCTTACTCAAGCGCCGCCAGGAGTCTTGGATCTTTATACCAACTGTAAGGGCCTTCCAGAACAGGCTCAATCTTTAACGCCTCTCGCCATTCCTTCAGGGGGCGCTCCATGCCCTCCTCCCACTTAATGGGGAATAACGGTTGGGCCACTTGTCCCATCTGGAGTCCCTGGGAAATCAACTCTAGAGAATACCGGAGCGTTTTCGCTTCTTCTTCTACGGTTAAATCGTCGTTATGGAGCCGATCCGACATAAAGAATTTCCCCATCAAGGTCAGAAGATCCAAAAAGCAAAAGGCCGGGAAGCGGATCTGGGCGGCGGTGACGGAAATGACACCCAATTCCCCCAAGTTATCCAAGGAAAACCCTGTCAAGATATGGTGGATATCGTGGGTTTTATAAACGCGATAGGAAATATACTCCGCGTCCGAATTAAACCCGGAAGGCGTCCGGTAAAATTGGGGATCGTAGCCCAGGGCGTTCAAAACTCTGGCGTAGGTTCCGCCGAGGGAGTCCTTGGGCAACTTTAGCAGGGCCGCTAAGTCGTAGGGTTCCCCCACGTACCTTTCTTCAACCAGCCGCGCCGAAACCGGATCTCGCTGAACCGCCTGGACGCATAAATCCATCGGACGGCTATTATTCAGTTTGTCGCTAATATCAAAGACATTGCTCGTCACCTTACCGGTGCCAGCGGCCAAATCGACCAGTTGTAAAAATTGATCGACTTTTTCGGGTGTAATTAATTTGTTGATGTACTGAAAACTCATAATGCCTATTTCCTGAATCGGTCAAAGTTCAAAGAGCCAATAGCCAAATTGGGCGCCGCCCTTTACCTTAGCGCCGACTGTCGGCTCCCTGCGGCAACCGTTATAAATCTTTACTTCCCTTGAGAAAGCATTCTAAGTTTCGGGGGAGCTTTCCTGAGCGTAGGCGCTGGCTAAAGGAAGACAACCCGCCGCAATTAAGGCCTGGTCCCGGAGACGGCAGGAATCGCAACGGCCGCAGGGTTCGGCGCCGCCTAAATAACAGGACCAGGTTTTTTCAATGGGCACCCCTAGCGCTAGCGCCTGTTGGACAATTTCCACTTTAGTTAACTCAATCAGCGGCGCAATCAGTTCAATAGGTCTGCCTTCTACTCCCACTTTGGAGGAGAGTCGGGCCAACTGTTGGTAAGCCGCTAGGTAGTCCGGGCGACAGTCGGGATAGCCGGAATAATCCAGTGCGTTGATCCCCAGAAACACCGCAGTGGCGCCCTGGGCCTCCGCTAGACTCAGCCCCAGAGCGATAAAAATGGTGTTGCGCCCCGGCACATAGGTGGAAGGAATTTGACTGGGATCTAAACCGGACTGGGGGATTGCTTGCGTTAAATCCGTTAGAGAAGAGCCGCCCCACTGAGCTAGATCGAGGGCGATGGTGAAATGGCGCCGAATTTGGAGACTTTCGACAATCTCTCCGGCCGCCTCCAATTCCCGCCGGTGGCGCTGGCCGTAATTAAAGGAGAGGGCTAACACTTCGTAACCCCGCCGCTGGGCTAGGGCGGCCACGGTGGCGGAATCCAGCCCCCCGGAGAGGAGAACGACGGCTTTGGGTTGCTCAGAATTAGTCATGGGCGTGAAGAGGATTGGGAAAGGTTTGCAACTCTAGACCCCGCTCAAAAATTTCTTGGATGGGCAACATTTCGCCGTCGGCAGTTAAAAACTGGTGATCCGCCGTGGCTCGGATGACTTCCCCGGTTTCTAGTTCATACTCAAAGACTTCTTGGAATCCCCGGTCGTGCCATTGGGCGATGGATTGGGGGTAAATCTCTCCCTGGACGTTAAGGCTATAAACAGAACAGTTAATCTGCTCCCGCACAATTTTTTCTAACGGCAGAGCGCCGTATTCTTGGGTTAAAACTAAGGTGTCGCCTGTTAAACAATATTCGGCGAACTTGACCATCTGCTCGAATAAATGGGCGGCGACGCGGGTGGGGACGCCGTTTTTGGTGGAGCCGTCAATGAAAATTTGTTGGTGTTTCTGCATTTCTGAGGCTTTCTTTTTGCCCATGGCTCGCCGCAGGAGATCCGCCTCTCCCAGGGAATAGCCTGCTAGATCCTGGGCCATTTTCATAATTTGCTCTTGATAGACCAAGACCCCGTAGGTTTCGTTGAGAATCTTCTCCAGCAAAGGATGCTCGTAGGTAATGGCTTCCCGGCCGTGTTTGCGGTTAATAAAAATGGGAATCAACCCGGCGTCTAGGGGCCCCGGTCGGTAGAGCGCCAAAATGGAAGAAATATCCTCAATGCCGGAGGGTTTCAGGTCTTTAACAATTTGTTTCATGCCCTGGGATTCCAGTTGAAAAATTCCCTCTAAATCCCCGTTTTCCAAAAGCTTGTGGGTTTTCTTAATATCCTCCGGCAGTTTTTTTGTTGCGCCCTTGGCGATAATTTGTAGAGCCTTACGCTCATCTAGGGGCAGTTGGTCTAGGTCTAACTCCACGCCCCGATTTTCTTTAATCAGTTCTCTAGCTCTTTCCAAAGTGGTGAGGTTTTTCAGCCCCAAAAAGTCCATTTTCAACAGTCCCAGAGATTCTAAATCCTCCATAAAATACTGGGTAATAACGGCGCCGTCGTTATTCTTTTGCAGAGGCACAATCTCGTCCAGGGGTTCCGAAGAAATGACCACCCCGGCGGCGTGAACCCCAAAGGTTTTGTTGGTGCCCTCAATGCGAATGGCCATATCCACCCAGCGCCGGACTTCGGGATCGCTATCGTAGCGGGCTTTAAACAGAGGCTCCGGGGTTTGGTCGGAGATCATCACTTTTAACTTAGTCGGTTTACCCCGGGAAACGGGAATCAGTTTGGCCATTTTGTCCGATTCCGAATAGGCGATATCCAACACCCGGGCCACGTCCTTTAAAACCGCTTTTGAGGTCATGCGGTTAAAGGTAATAATTTGGGCTACATTGGCTTCGCCGTATTTCTCCGTCACATACTGGATCATCTCGTCCCGGCGCTCGATGCAAAAGTCCGTATCCACGTCGGGCATCGATTTCCGTTCTGGGTTTAAAAAGCGCTCAAAGAGGAGTCCGTGATGGACGGGATCAATATTCGTAATGCGCATGGCGTAGGCGACCAAAGAACCCGCCGCCGACCCCCGCCCTGGCCCCACAGGAATATCATGATCCCTGGCGTATTTAATATAGTCCCAAACCACTAAGAAATAGGTGCAAAAGCCCATTTTCTGGAGCATTTTCAGCTCGTACTCTAGGCGCTGTTTATAAACCTCGGGAACTTCCGCCCTCGCTCGACATTTCAGGCGCACTAGGAGACCGTCCCAGGCGATTTCCTCCACGTAACTATCGGCGCTGTAATTGGGCGGCACAGGATAATTAGGAATGCGGGGTTCCCCTAAAATGTGGTAAGGTTCCACCTTTTCCGCCACTTCCAGGGTGTTGGCCAGCGCCGTTTCAATGACGTCTTCCGGTAAATGATCCCGGAATAATAAGCGCATTTCCTCCGCGGATTTGAGATACTCCGTGCCGCTGTAGCGGAGGCGCTTGTCTTCGGTAATTAATTTTGCCGTTTGAATGCACAAAAGGGCGTCGTGGGCTTCGACATCGTGACAGGAAATAAAATGGGAATCGTTGGTGGCGATGACTTTAATTCCCAACTCCTGGGCGATACGGACTATATGGACATTGACCAAACGGTCTTCCACGGAGCCGTGGTCTTGAATTTCCAGGTAATAATCTTCCCTAAATTCCTGCTGATACCACTGGGCTACCTCCCTCGCTCGCTCCAAATCCCCCGCTAGAATCGCCTGGGGCACTTCTCCCCCCAAACAGGCGCTGGTGACGATTAAGCCTTCTTTATAT
>JBKCES010000294.1:0-3532 GCA_046304295.1 Cyanobacteriota bacterium
GTAATCCTCTTTAACGTCTCACCACCGCCTCTGGCCGTTAACGTCGCTTAACAAACCCCAGCGGCGCCGCCCGGAAATCTTTCCGAAATCAGGGACCCATACTATACTTCTAGCGTCTAGGATCTAATTTTTGTCTGACTACAAGCGAGGTTATCGTGTTACTTAAATCTGCCAAAACCCTTACCGGTGTTCTGTTAGCGGTGGCCGCCCTAGGCGCCTCCATTCTGCCGGCCCAGGCCAAACCCGTCCCGGCTCAAGGCGAAATCCTCCTCAGCCAACTCGGCGGGCACCAAACCTACAAAAAACAAAACCAACTCGTTTTGAGCAACTACGCCATCGGCCGCGTCCGGGGCAAAGTGGGTAATATCCTCTCGGTGCAGTTTCTTCCCTACGCCTCTTTCCCCGGTTTTGTCCGCCTAGATGCCAATGGCGACCAAAAAATGACCAGCATCAATATTGAAGGCGCCGCCGAGCCGGGTGACGACGTGATCATGCGTCCCTCCTTCGGTAGCGACGGCGCTTTTGAGGGCTGGGAATTGATCGAGAAAGACTACATCCCCACGATCATCTCCACTGCCTTCCCCCGCTGGATTACCCGCATCAACTACAAAGAAGTGGCCGCGGTTGAAACCACCGCCATCGACTTTGAGCCTTCCGCTCCCGTGGGTCTGCCCCCCGTGGAACGCTCCGCTCCCGCTCCCGTGGCTCCGGCCCCCGCTCCCAGCGGCCCGGTTCGCGGTCTTTGGTAAGCTCAGCGTTTTAAAGGGGCCGTGGCCCCTTGAATCTTAACCCTCCTTTCCTTGCCCCGTCTTTAGCGATGGGGCAATTTTATGGGCGCTTATTGATCCCGAACCCATGCGAAAACTGTATTTTTTACTCCCAGGCCTGGGGGGCAAGTTCCGGTGCGGCGGGCTGTTCGCCGAGCTGAAGGCTTTTAAATTAAGCCAAGAAATTTGTCCTGCGGAGGTGGTCACCTACCGTCAGCGGGAGCCGGGGACTCTTTTTTTAAACGACCTTTTAGGCCAAGGCGTTCCTAGGAATTGCGCCTTTGTAGTCAGTTGGGGTTTCGATGTCCCCCAATTAGCCCGGCGCTTGGCGGCCTATCCCCTGCTTTACCACGCCCACAGCGCCGGTTATGGCTTTCGGCTCCCCCCCTCTGTTCCCATTCTGACCGTCAGCCGCAACACGTTGGCCTACTGGGGCCAGCAGGCGCCCCATTCCTTGCTTTATTACTGTCCCAATGAAATTTCGCCAGAGTTTGCTAATACGCAACAATCGAGGAATATTGATGTTTTAATCCAAGCCCGCAAGTCTTCTCGCTATCTGTTAACCCAACTCATCCCCGATTTACAGCGCCAAGGATTAAGGGTGGAGGTGGTTTCCGGCTATGTGGAGGATTTAGCCGCCCTCTTTAATCGAGCCAAGATCTATCTCTACGACTCGGCGGAGTATTGGGCCCTTCAGGGGGTGAGCGAAGGCTTTGGCCTCCAACCCCTAGAGGCGCTGGCCTGCGGCTGTCAGGTTTTTTCCAGCGTTAACGGCGGTCTAGGGGACTACCTCGATCCGGGCTTTAATAGTTATAAAATCGCCGGTTACGCCCTAGAGTTTGACCGGGAGCGGATTTTAGCCGCCTTAAATGCGCCTAACCCCTTACGCTTAGCGCCGTCTGCCTTAGCGGAATACCGCCGAGAAAACATTATTCGGCGCCTGGGCGTGATTTTGCCGGCAATTAATCGCTTTTGGGACGCGCTCCCCCACTGCCAAACGCCCCTAACGCCCTTAACCCCGAGCCGTCTCTGGGGCTTAAAACTAGCGGAGCTGGGTGCCAAAGTCCGCCAAAAATTAGGGGCTTAAAACACCCGATGGTTAAGGGAAGGCATCTGTTGCCGCACCTGTTTTAGGCGCCCCGGATTAATTTCCGCCAGCGCCATGCCGGGTTCTTCCCCGGCATCGGCCAAAATCATTCCCCAGGGATCAATCACTAACGCGTGACCGTGGGTATAGCGGCGCTGGTAGTGTCTTCCTGTTTGGGCCGGAGCCACCACATAGCAGGTGTTTTCAATGGCTCGGGCCTGGAGTAGGACTTGCCAATGATCCTTGCCGGTAAAGGCGGTAAAGGCCGCAGGGATAAAGAGCACTTCGGCGCCCTGGGCGGAAAGATAACGGTACAGTTCCGGGAAACGGACGTCGTAACAGATCGATAAACCGAGCTTACCAAACTGCTCCGAGGCGTACATCGGCGGATAAGCGCCGCCGGATTTGACAGTATTGGATTCGCAGTAGGTGTTGCCGTCCGGGACATTGACATCGAAAAGGTGAACCTTGTCGTACTGACTTAGCGCTTCCCCCGTCGGCCCGACTAGAACCGCCCGGTTATAGGCTTTACCGGGTTCCTCCGGCGCCGGTGCGGGAAAGCCCCCGGCCAGGAGAGTAATTTGATAGCGCCGAGCCATGGTTTGAATAAACTTCTCGGTTTGGCGGGCAATGGTTTCCGCCTGGGCGACCTTATCCGCTTCCGGCCCTAAAAAAGCGAAGTTCTCCGGCAGTCCCACCAATTCGGCGCCGCGCCGCGCCGCCAGTTCAATCAACTCTTCGGCCTGGAGTAAATTACCCTCCAAGTCCGGTTGACTGGTCATCTGGAGAGCGGCGACGAGGTAGGGTTTCATGGGATGGGGTCGAAATCGGCACAGTTTCCTAATTTTATCGGGGTAAGGGGCAGACCTTAACTATTAAGGCGCTGAAAATTACATCAACCTCGTTCACTTCAGTCCATCAGGCTAGAACCTCCAGAATCGTCTCCAGCGCCAGCGCCGCGTGGGTCCAGTGAGTTCCCCCCTGACAGAAAAGAATATAGGGTTCCCGCAGGGGGCCGTCTGCGGACAACTCGGAAGTACTGCCGTCGATAAAGGTGCCCCCCGCCATCACCACGGCGCTAGCATAGCCCGGCGTCTGGGCAGGCACCGGATCTAAATAGGCCCCCACCGGGGAGCGGGACTGAATCGCTTTACAGGCGGTGACCAACTTTTCCGGGGAACCCAGTCGAACCGCTTGAATGACGTCCCGGCGGGGCGCCAGGGGTGGGGGATTAACGGGATAGCCTAGGCGGTCAAAGACGTAGGCGAAAAGGTGGCTACATTTCAGCGCCTCCCCGACCATCTGGGGCGCAAGGAAAAGCCCTTGGAAAAGAAGACGGTTTTGGTCAAAGGTGGCGCCGCCCTCGGAGCCAATCCCCGGCGCCGTCAGCCGACAGGTCGCGGCTTCCACTAAATCGGCTTTCCCGGCTAGATAGCCCCCCGCGGTAACCAGGGTTCCCCCCGGATTTTTGATCAAAGACCCCGCCAGTAAATCGGCGCCCACCGCCGTCGGTTCCCGCAGATCGACAAATTCGCCGTAGCAGTTGTCGACAAAACAAACTGTCTGGGGATTTTGGGCTTTCACGCTCTGGACGATTCCCTCAATCTCTGCCAGGGAGAGGCTCGGACGCCAACTGTAGCCGCAGGAGCGCTGGATCAAAACCAGACGGGTTTGGGGG
>JBKCES010000295.1:0-6397 GCA_046304295.1 Cyanobacteriota bacterium
GAAGATAACTTTCCAGTTGAGCGTCGCTCCAGGGAGCTAGGATCATGGTTTGGAGCGCCAATTCTCCCTCAAACTCGGCGCTGAAGGTTTCCATGCCCTCAAGCATGGCCGGGAAATCTAACCCCGGCGCCGGTCGGTTGACTCGCACCAATTGCTCCGCGGACCAGGCGTCTAGTTTCAGCGCCACCCGGTCGGCCTGGGCCAACTGCCGACGCACCTGTGGATCGGCCAGCAAAGTGGCGTTGGTTAAAACCAGTAGCGGTTTATTGGTTACGTCGCGTAAAGCCCCTAAAATTTCCCCCAAATTCAGCGCTAGGGTGGGTTCGCCGCTACCGCTCAGGGTAACCACCTCGACCGGGGTTAGATCAAAAGCTTGTAAATCCCCTAAAATCCGGGCCGTGGGCACAAAGACCCGACGGCGCTGGGTAATTTGTTCAATTTCCCCCAACTGACAATAGACGCAGTTGAAGGAGCAGACGGAGACGGGGCCGATGGGGTCAATCCCGAGGGAACAACCGTAGCGCCAAGACCGCACCGGGCCGTAAACCGATTGAAAGTCCGTCGGCAGAGAATTCATGGCCTTAACCTAGGCCACTCGCAGACAATCCGCCAAGGGTTGCCAGCGCACAAACCGCTCGCCCCCCATTTCTAAAACCACCTTGAGACGGGGTTCTTGCTGGGTTAGGGTAATTAAATATTGACGCTCGGAGTCGGAGAGGACAAAGCCTTCCAAAATCCAGAGGACGAGACCTTTAGATTGAGGGGGCAGGGTTTCCAGTTGGTAACGAACTACCGGGGGGATAAAGTAAACCGGCCCCACCGCGGCTTCCCGACCGATATTTTTTTTGCCGAGATGGGGCGGGCGGACGCCGTGAATATCCATCAAATAAGCCCCCAGATCCCCCAGACCCCGGGCCGTAATCGTTAAACTCTGGTAGCCCCTTGCCCGCAGACGGCGCTGGTAGCGCCCTTCATAGCCCCCTTCCAGGGGCGTAAACAGCGCCAGGGCGCCGGCTTTTTCGAGGTCGCGGATCAGTCCCTTTCCGGTGGTGAGCAGTGGCATGGCAGATGGGCTAAGGGGTAAAAACTGGTCTTTATTCTATAGCAGTGAGGAAGGCTCCGGGCGGGTTTTCTCGGCGCCGCAAGAATGGGTTAATGGAAAACGCGGTTGACTTTTTCCCTGACTCTATGGCTTCTCTCCCCCAGCGCGCGAAACAAATCGGTCTCAATCTCCTGCTGTCCTTAGGGGGGATCGGCGCCGCCCTGGGGGTGATGGAGATCGCCCTGAGAATTTTAGGGATTAGTTACCCCAGTTTTTATGAGGTGGATCCATACCGGGGCCACGCCCTGATTCCCAACTTTTCCGCCGACTGGACTCATGAAGGCCGGGGACGAGTGGAGATTAATAGTCGGGGTCTACGGGACGGAGAACACGAAATTCCCAAACCGCCGGGAACCTACCGGATCGTCGTCCTCGGAGATTCCTTCTCGGAGGCGATTCAGATAGATCGGGAGCAAATCTATTGGTCGATTTTAGAAGAACAATTGGCCCAATGCCCGGCGCTGAAGGGAAAAACCGTGGAAGTGGTGAATTTTGGCGTGGGCGACTACGGCACGGCCCAGCAGTTGATGACCCTGAGAACTCAGGTTCCCCAATACGAGCCGGATCTGGTGCTTTTACAGGTCTTTACCGGCAACGATCTGGTCAATAATTCCCGAGCGCTAAGTCCGCCGGATCGACTAGCGCCGTTTTGGGTGAAAAACGCTCAAGGAGCCTGGGAAATGGATTTATCTTTTCAGGAGACTCCCACCTACCAACGGCGCCGCTCTGGGTTCAGGAAACTGGTTTTTACCTTCATTAACCATTCCAGGGTTCTGCAAGTCCTCAACGAAGGCAAACGGATTCTCTCCCAGGGGCGCCCCCTGGCCAACACCCAAAGCGCCGATACGGTAACGGCGCTGATTCCCAGCTTGGATTTTGACCCCAACCTCTACCAAGCGCCGCCCAATGAAGATTGGCGCCAAGCCTGGGAAGCCACGGAGTCCTTAATTGAAACCATTCACCGGGAAAGTCAAACCCTCGGCGCCCATTTTGCCATGGCCACCCTCAGCAACCCGCCCCAGGTCTATCCCCAACAACCACCGGCGCTGGATCAAGCTTTGAAAGAACAAGGCGCGCAAGACCTCTTTTACCCCGACCGGCGCCTAGCTCAATTCGCCCAAAAGCAAGGCTTCACTGCCATTACCCTAGCGCCGTACCTTCAGGCCTATAGCCAGGAAAATAACGTTTTTCTCCATGGATTCCCCAATACGGCACCGGGAGTCGGTCATTGGAACGCCCTAGGTCATCGAGTAGCTGGGGAGAAACTGGCCGCCCAGCTCTGCTCGGAGCTTTAACCTAGGGAACCGCTTCGGGAAAAACCCCCAATTCCGGCGCCCTTCGCTACTATGGGAAAACATCCCAAAAATTTGGGGATCACCGGGGGAATACATGGCCGCTAGCCAAGATGTTAAAGATTATCTCGCCTGTTGGTTTCAATTAGGAAAAAAGGTCGTTTTTCCGAAGACTCAACAAAGCCGTTGTCCGGCAGTTGTTTTGGGAACTCGGGGTTACTCCCAGGAATTTGAGCGCCTGTGGGCGGAAATTCAACACAGCCCCCAGGACTGTTACCTAGAAGGCACCGATCAAAGCGTTAAAGAACTGTTGAGCGAAGTCTGGGAGATTGTCGCCTGCGCCCGTTGTACCCTCCCCGTTCCCGCGGGCCACGCCCATATTCCCTGCCCTGGTTGTCCCTGCGCCGATTTAGACCTGTGGCCCAATTTAGACCTCCCCCTGCCCCACCTCCCCGTTAACGGCATTCTGCACCTACAACGGCTCCAATGCCGTCTGCTGGACTTGGATACCCAGGACTCTCCAGAGGGGCAGAAAGGATAACCAACCTCCTCTAGAACATTGTGTAAAAAAAGCTGTGATTCGTTGACAAAATATTAAGTTGTAGGATGCGTTAGCAACAGCGTAACGCATGACATCCGGCGCTGGGCTGAGTGATGGCTATTGATTAAACACCAAGACATAAAGTCAATATCACCCTCCGATTGCTAGAGAGCCGTTTTCCTATCAAAGGCGGCTTATTTTTTTGCCTCCTTAATCCGACGGAGCGCCGTTAGATCAGCACCGACAATTTTATCGAGATGGCGAGTAATGACGGCAATATCCCAATCCCACCAAGCGATGTCTAACAAAGCGGCAATTACCTCTTCAGCAAAGCGCCGACGAATGACCCGGGCAGGATTACCGCCTACAACAGTATAGGGAGCGACGGAACGGGTGACTACGGATTGAGCGGCGACAATTGCCCCATGGCCCAGGGTAACGCCCGGTAAAATCACGGCGTTGTAACCCAGCCAAACGTCATTGCCGATAACGGTATCGCCTTTCTCCGGCGCCGGCGCTTCTCCCGACTCCCAACCCTGACCAAAAATAAAAAAGGGATAAGTGGAAAACCCCCCTAGGGCGTGGTTAGCCCCGTTCATAATGAAGGTCGCGCCTCTGGCAATAGCGCAGAACTTGCCGATGATCAGCTTGTCGCCAATAAAGGGATAGTGATAGAGCACCCGGCGCTCGAAGTTTTCCGAGTCCTCGGGGTCGTCATAGTAGGTATAGTCGCCAATGATGATATTGGGATTGGTGACAGTGTTTTTGATGAAACACACCTGGGGGAAGTCTTTCAGAGGATGGGGATCGAAAGGGTTAGGGCCGTGCATGATTCCAATCAGGGTTAGGGGGATCTTAGGGGAGTATCTCAAATTTATCAGAGGGGTATGTTTCTCAAGCCTTGATTCATGTCCTCAATATTATTGCCTGCGCCAAAAATTTAAATCAAATTGATCAAGATTTGGGTTGAACAACAGGCGAACCTGATCAGTTAACAGCGCCTGACAGTAGCCCCACTTTCGCAATGGTGGCAAAATGTGTTAAAGCCCTAGGCTTTAAGTTGACGGTGGAGCCAATTACTTAACGTTTAACTTTCATCACTACAGCCGGGGGAAGGGAATATCTCAGATTCACACAGACAAGATGCCTGTTCTACTAATTTTTCCAGTAGGATGGGCATCCTGCCCGTCCAGATTGCAAAAGCGAGATGCTCCCCGCAGGAATATTGGGACTGTGAGGATTAACTGTAACCCTCTGTAATCGAGGGTTAATCACCAAATCCATATTCTCTGAGACAGCGCCGAGTGAAACTCAAGGAGAACAGTTTTTTGAGACTTTAAAGATTTATTACAGATTCAGCGGCTGGCGGAAATCGACCTTACAGTGGTAGGAACTGCGTCTGTCGGTGGTGGGTCAAGGCGTTGTGCTTTGCGTTACGGCGCTGGCGTGAACGCAGTGAAAAGACCCCAAAACCTTGAAAACGGATCATACCTTTATGACAACGACTAGCGGTAAATGTCCGGTAATACACGGTGCTGTCACCCGTCCCGCCATGGCCGCCAGGGAATGGTGGCCCAAGGCCCTTAACCTCGATATTCTCCATCAACAGGATAGTAAAACTAATCCTCTAGGGCCGGATTTTAACTATCGAGAGGCGGTCAAAACCCTCGACTTTGGGGCGCTGAAGCAAGACCTACTGGCACTGATGACGGATAGTCAAGACTGGTGGCCGGCGGACTGGGGACACTACGGTGGGTTGATGATCCGCATGTCCTGGCACGCGGCGGGCACCTATCGAATCGCAGACGGTCGGGGCGGCGCCGGCACGGGGAATCAGCGTTTCGCTCCGATTAATTCCTGGCCGGACAACGTCAATTTGGATAAAGCCCGCCGTCTGCTCTGGCCTATTAAAAAGAAACACGGCAACTGCCTCAGTTGGGCGGATCTGATCGCCTACGCCGGCACCGTCGCCTACGAGTCCATGGGCTTAAAAACTTTCGGTTTTGCCTTTGGCCGGGAAGACATTTGGCATCCCGAAAAAGATATCTACTGGGGGCCGGAGCGGGAATGGCTGGCGCCCAGCGATAATCCCAACAGCCGCTACTCCGGCGAGCGAGAGTTGGAAAACCCCCTAGCCGCCGTGATGATGGGACTCATCTATGTCAATCCGGAAGGCGTGGACGGTAAACCCGATCCGCTACGCACGGCTCAGGATGTGCGGGTCACCTTCGCCCGCATGGCCATGAACGACGAAGAAACGGTGGCGCTCACCGCCGGGGGTCACACCGTGGGCAAATGTCACGGCAACGGCGACGCGAAGCGCCTAGGCCCGGAACCGGAGGCCGCCGCCATTGAAGCCGTGGAAGACCAGGGTCTGGGTTGGCTCAATAAGACCCAGCGGAGTATTGGCCGGAACGCGGTCACCAGCGGTCTTGAAGGCGCCTGGACCACCCACCCCACCCAGTGGGATAACGGCTATTTCCGCCTGCTACTGAATTACGACTGGGAACTGAAAAAAAGCCCCGCCGGCGCTTGGCAGTGGGAACCGATCAATATCAGGGAAGAGGATAAGCCCATCGATGTGGAAGACCCCTCGATCCGCCTCAACCCGATCATGACGGACGCCGACATGGCGATGAAGATGGATCCGGACTATCGCCAAATCTCCGAGCGGTTCTACCAAAATCCCGACTATTTCGCCGAGGTCTTTGCGCGGGCTTGGTTTAAACTCACCCACCGGGATCTAGGGCCTAAAACCCGCTACCTTGGCCCCGACGCGCCCCAGGAAGACCTGATTTGGCAAGACCCCATTCCCGTCGGCGACAAAAACTATGATGTTCAGGCTGTCAAGGATAAAATCGCCGCCAGCGGTCTGAGCGTCAGCGAAATGGTGTGTACCGCCTGGGACAGCGCCCGGACGTTTCGGGGTTCGGACAAGCGGGGCGGCGCCAACGGGGCCCGCATTCGTTTGGCGCCCCAGAAGGATTGGGCCGGCAACGAGCCGGATCGTCTCGCCAAGGTGTTAGCGGTTCTGGAAGGGATTGCGGAGGAAACTGGCGCCAGCGTTGCCGATACAATTGTCCTGGCGGGGAATGTCGGCGTGGAACAGGCGGTGCGGGCCGGGGGCTATGAGATTACCGTTCCCTTTACGCCGGGACGGGGCGACGCCTCCGCGGAAATGACCGACGCCGAGTCCTTCGCCGTCTTGGAACCCCTTTATGACGGTTACCGCAACTGGCTTAAGCAGGACTACGCCGTCAGCGCCGAAGAGTTAATGCTGGAGCGGACGCAACTGATGGGGTTAACGGCGCCGGAAATGACGGTGTTGGTGGGCGGTATGCGGGTTCTCGGAACCAATTATGGCGGCGCTAAAGACGGCATCTTCACTGACCGGGAAGGGGTTCTGAGTAACGACTTCTTCGTTAACCTGACGGACATGCGCTACCAGTGGGAGCCGGTCGG